>DATDGT010000245.1:0-12385 GCA_036521975.1 Bryobacteraceae bacterium | reverse complement strand
TCGTCAGGCAATCGCCAAGACCACTGCCGTTGCCCTCGGACGTTTGGATCAACAAGCCGGTACCAAACGGCCAAAAGACAAAGGAAGAAAGTCACTAAATTCCCATGCCAGGTGTCTCAAAGTGCTTGACACGCGCCGCTCCAGTAGCACTGACTCCCAGGTCAACATTGTTTCCAATATTAGTTCACAGCGTCGCCCCGTATCACAGCGGCTGTTCCATGGGCAGCGCCAGAGGAGGCTCGATGAGAAAATGCATTCCTTCCATGCGCTTTATGGCCGCCCGGATGGAGGCTTCGGCGGCCGGCTGCACCGTGACCACAAAAGGCAGGTCGCGCCAATGTGCCGACGGCAACTGCAAAACCGCGTCAATCGAAATATTCTCCGCCGCCAGTGCGGACGCCAGTTGCGCAATGATTCCCGGCCGGTCCTCCACGCGAAACCGCAAATAATACGCCGATTCGTGCAGGGTCACGGAAATGGGCTTGTATTCGCCGAGGCGAGCGTGCGCGAAAGGAGAAACCCGCTCCGGGCTGCCTCCGCGAAGCTCCCGTGCGACTCGCATAAGATCGCTCACCACGGCCACTCCGGTGGGATGAGGACCAGCGCCGTGCCCATAGTAAAAGGTATCTCCGCCGAATTTGCCCCGCACCCACACAGCGTTATAAGCGCCACGCACGCCAGCCAGAATCGTGGCTTGCGGAATCAGCGAAGGACGCACCGAAAGAATCAACCCCGCGGGAGTCTGCCGCGCCACGCACACCAAGCGAATGGTGTGATGAAGCATGTGCGCATATTCGAAATCCACCGGCGCGATGCGCCGGATGCCTTCCGTATAGATGTCGGCGGGCGTGATCCGCTCCCCGAAGGCGAGCGCGGAAAGAATCGCCAGCTTCGAGCGCGCGTCGTAGCCATCCACGTCCGCCGAAGGGTCTGCCTCGGCATAACCGGCCTCCTGAGCTTCCTTCAGCACCTCCGCGAAGCTTGCGCCGCGCTGCTCGATCTCCGTCAGGATGTAGTTGCAGGTGCCGTTGAGAATGCCGTAGAGCGCCGTGATGCGGTCGCCAGAAATGCCCTCTCGCAGCACGGCGTGAATGGGAATGCCGCCGGCGACGCTTGCCTCCATCGCCAGGTTGATCCGGGCGGAGATGGCGCGGTCCCACAAATCGGCGCCCGCCAACGCCATCAACTCCTTGTTCGCCGTCACTACCGACTTGCCGCGCTGGATGGCCGCTTCCACGATCTCGCGGGCCACGCCCGCACCGCCCACCAGTTCGGCCACGATGTCCACGTCGGGAAGTTCCACGATTTCGCGCCAGTTCGCGGTCTTCAGCGCCGAATCGAAAGCCCTGGGAAACATTTTGGACTCGATGCCGCGTGCGCACAATCCCCGCACGCGCAGCGGAAACCCCAGCTTCAACGCGATGTCACGCTCGTTTTCGGCGAGAATCGCCAGGGTGCCCGAACCCACGTTTCCGAGGCCAATGATGCCCACATTCACGGGTTCCATTATTTGACCACCAACTTGAATTCCACCTCCAGCACCACCGCTTCCTCCGTCAGGCTCACTTGCGAAAGAGCGAAATCTTTCAGCTCTGTTGTCACCGCCGACTTTTCCGGCGACTTTTCCGGCATCTGGCCCAGCAACTTGCGCGCCTGCTCGCGCACGTCGATTTTGAAATCCTTGGCAAAGCTTTGCGCCAGTGCGTCGCGCACCCGGCGGATGTAGTAAGAATCCCGCTGCGTGGTCACATCGACGCCTTCCAGCCCGATTGCGCCGTTCTTCGCCACCGGCGTGGCGGTCACGGTGAAATCGAAGGAATCGCCCATGCCGACGCAGCGCCCAAACAGGCCCACAGCGGAACGTCCGCTGAATTTGGCCGTGATGCGCAAGCGTCCGCTGGCCGGACCCAGATGAGGCGCCTCCAGATACGCATACTGGCACCGGTCCTGAGGCGAGCCCCGGACGTAATGACGGCCGTCGTGCGTGAACATCTGCTCCGCGATCAGGCGTTCCAGCGCGGCGTATCGCAGCTCCAATCCGGCGGCGAGCGATGGCATCGCGTATAACGCCAGCGTCACCCAAGCGGCCGATTGTTTCATTTGTGTCGCGGAACTCGTTTCATTGTAGCGGCCTCGCTGTCTTCATGAGGTATGCATGGCGCGGGCGAGGCGGCCGCGGCGCTCAATTTGACGCTCGATGGCGGGCCTTGAAAAAACGGAGCCGAGAGGCTGGGATTCGGGCGGGAAATCGTCGGCTGGGTCGTAGTCTCCGCCTTCGGTCTGCGCGAGTTGGACCAGTAGCACAGCTTCTTCCTCCGCTTTGGCGATGGCGGCTTTGCGCTGGGCTTGGAGAGCGTGGAGCTTGGCCGTGTTCTTTTCCACCGAGCGGCGGATGCGATTTTCGTAAGTTGTCAGGAGATGAAGCTGATGGGCGTGAGCCATCCAGGTGCGGCCTTGGGCGAGGGCGACGTCGACTTCGGGTTGACCGGAGCCCTGAAGGAGATGTTCGCTTTGGCCGAGGGCGAAGATCGAGTTTTCCAACGCGCGGGCGCGGTTGAGGCGCCAGCGGTCCTCGGCGATGGCCTGGGCGAGATCGAGCTCGAGAGCACCGACGGGGGCGAGGGCTTCGCGGATACCGTCGCAGTGATTCTTGAAGGCTTGCTCGTCTCTTCCAACCGCGCACAACGGCTTCGCCTGTGCGCTCATCGGGTATGGATGACGATTTGGCCGGTGAGGCCGTGACGGAAGGCGTTGAGGGAGGAACGCTTTTTACCTTCCTGGGTATGCGGACCGGTAGAAAGCTGGGCATTTTCGCGACAGGCGGTGAGTGGGCTGCGGTCATGAGAGGCTCCTTTTGGCGCGGGCAGGGTTGGGCCCGCTCAGTCTGAACGCTAGCAGCGGAGCGATGGAACCTATGTGCTGCGAGGCGGCAAGTGTCAGAAGGGACAAGAGAAAGAGAAGAGCGGAAGAGGTGAATCCCGAAGGTTCACCCACCGTCGCGCTGCGTGTGCCAAAATAATACCGTCGTGAAGTTAGGAATATGGGGGCTCCTGGGGGCCGGACTGTCTCTGCAAGGGCTCGCTCCGGCGCAAGCGCCTCACGATTCCAGCGAGGATTTCCGAGTCTACAACGACGCTCCGCGCCTCCTGCTTACCAAGGCTCGACTGCGGTTGCTCCAGCGCGAGCGCGAGCGCAAATCGGACCGCGCGGAGCTTTTCGACACATACCTCTCGAACGGAGCGCCCATGCCCGAACCCGGCTTTTCCTGGGCTCTCTATTACCAAATCGCGCGAGACGCGGCCGCCGGGAAAAAGGCGGTGGACTGGGCACTCACCGACGCCGCCAAAGCGGTTACCGATCTTCGGCAGCTTGCGCTGGTATTCGATTGGTGCGGTCCGGTGATGAGCTCGGACCAGGCCGATCGGCTGGCGGCGAAAATCGAGCGCGGCATCGCCTCGGCGGCGCAATCTCTCACGCGCGAAAACGAAACGCCGGTTCAAAGCGCGCGTGCGCTGGCCGCGATTGCGATCGCCGACCGGTTGAAAGACCATGGCGAATCGATCCTACGAGGAATTGTGGAAGACTGGTGGCGCAGAGGTCTTATCCCCCGGCTCGAGACGCAGCCGCCGCCGCGCGAGCACATCTACGCGCTGGTCGAGATGCTGCACGCGCTGCGGGACAACCTCACCATCGATCTCCGCGATTCGGCGCCGGCCTATTTCCGCCAGCTTCCTCTGGATCGGGTGACGGGCCACTATCCCGAGCCGTATCGCGGCCCGAACAACGATTTTTTTGTGCCGGTCTACCTGCGCGACGGCGATCCCAATGTGCGGGAGGCCGAGTTGTCGCGAGCCGGGGAATTGGCCCTGGTGGCTTACGATAACAACGCTTCCGAAGCGCAATATCTCCAGGGATGGCTGATGCAAGACCGCTATTTGATGCGGGACGAATTCGGCGCGGTCTACGAATTTCTGTGGGCCAACCCCTACCAGCCGGGATTGAGCTATTCGCTATTGCCGTTGGTGTTTCACAACCCAGCCAACGGCGACGTGTTCGCCCGTACCAGTTGGGAGGAGGACGCCACCTGGATCGGCTATTTTGAAAATCATCTTCAGCTTTTTCAGGAGGGCAAGCTTCAATCCCTGCGGTCCGGGGCTGCGGCGAAGCCGGTGCGCATCGGCGACGCGGTGTTAATGAATGTTCCCGCACCCGCGCCGGATTCGACGATTCGGTTCCACGCTTCCACGGAGGCGACGTTCATCATGGGCCTGGAGCCTCATAGGGTTTACGACATCGAAATCGACGACGAGGAGCTGGCGGAACAGGAGACTGACTCGGGCGGCACTATGGTCATCGCCCTGCCTCCGGATTCGGAAGCCGGAGTGCGCATCCGGCGGCGCTAGCCTCCGTTGCTACCATTGAATTGATTTCACAGATCCGTCAGGATCTGTCTGAGCAACGGCCCATGCGGCGCTATTACTTCGATTACAACGCCACCACGCCGGTTTCGCCGGAGGTTCTCCAGGCGATGGTGCCGGTAATGACCGAAGTGTATGGCAATGCCTCCAGCGTTCATCATTTCGGGCAGATGGCGCGCCAGAGATTAGACGACGCGCGAAGGCAAGTCGCTGCGCTGCTGAATGCGAGCGCAGAAGAAATCGTGTTCACCAGCGGCGGAACGGAGGCGGACAATCTCGCGATTCTGGGCGCCGCGCGCCAAGGCCACGCGATCACGACTGCCATCGAGCATCCCGCCATTCTGGGCGCGGTAGCGCAGTGCTCTTCGTCAACCACTGTCCCTGTGGATGGGCGCGGTCTGGCGGATCCTGACGAGATCCGGCGCGCGCTACGTCCGGATACCAGAATTGTCAGCGTGATGCACGCCAACAACGAGCTCGGGACCGTACAGCCCGTCGCCGAAATCGCGCGCATTGCCGCCGAAGCCGGCGTGGCGTTCCATTCCGACGGCGTGCAGGCCGCGGCAAAAATTCCCGTGGATGTGCGAGCGCTGGGTGTTTCGATGTACTCGATCGCCGGGCACAAGTTTTATGCGCCTAAGGGAATCGGCGCGCTGTTCGTTCGCAAGGGAACGACTGTGACGCCGCTGTTTTTCGGCGGACATCACGAGCGCGAACGCCGTCCGGGCACGGAGAATGTCGCTAGCGCGGTGGGCCTGGGCCGAGCCGCGCAGTGGGCCGCGGAACTCGGCGGCGAAGAGTGGACGCGATTGGGAAGCTTGCGCGACCGGTTCGAATCGGCCGTGCTTGATCGCATTGCGGACGTTCACGTGAACGGCGCCGGCGCGCCTCGAACTCCCAACACCTCCAACCTCCGTTTTGACGGAATCGACAGCGAGCCCCTGCTGATCGCGCTCGATTTGCGCGGATTCGCTGTATCCAGCGGTTCGGCTTGCTCCAGCGGCGCCAGCGAGCCTTCCCACGTGCTTATGGCCATCGGTTTGACTCCCGAACAGGCGCGCTCCAGCATCCGTGTCTCACTGGGTCGCGGCAATGACGCCGCGCAAGTGGATGCGCTGGTGGATGCGCTAGCCGAGTGCGTAGCTCATCTCCGCCACATTGCGGGCCGTAGAACAAGCTTTAGCTTGTCCGTTCCAGAGCAACCTGATCTGACGCATGTCCCAGCCCACTGACGCCGTCGCTGTCGCCATGTCCGGCGGAGTGGACAGCTCCGTTGTCGCGGGACTCCTGCATTCTCGCGGGGAGCGGGTCGTCGGATTGACCATGCAGCTCTGGAATCAGCGGCGTCTTCCCGACCTCGCGGGCGACCGGGCCACGGGCCGATGCTGCTCGCTCGACGATGTCTACGACGCGCGCGCCGTCGCTCAGCGGCTGGGCATTCCGTATTACGTGGTCAACTTCGAGCGGCCTTTCGAGGAACAGGTGGTGAAGCCCTTCATCCAGGAATATTTGCATGGCCGCACGCCTATCCCTTGCACGCTGTGCAACAACTTCGTCAAGTTCGATCAGTTTCTGGAGATGGCGGAAGGCGTGGGTGCGCGGCGCATGGCCACCGGCCACTACGCGCGAGTTGCCTGGAATCCGGACAACGGCCGGTGGGAGCTACGCAAAAGCGCGGATCAAGCCAAGGACCAGACCTACTTTCTTTTTGGCTTGACGCAAGATCAATTGGCTCGAACTTTGTTTCCGCTCGGCGGCCTCCAGAAAATGCAAGTGCGCGAACTGGCACGCGAAATGAACATTCCCACCGCGGAGAAACCCGATAGCCAGGAGATTTGCTTCGTTCCCAACGGCGACTATGCCGCCTTCATCGACGCCTATTTTCGCGAGCAGGGCATCGCGCCGGAGGCGGCGGCGGGCGAGTTGGTGACTTCCGGCGGACGCGTTATCGGCGAGCATTCCGGCGTCCACCATTTCACCATCGGCCAACGCCGCGGCCTTGGCCTGGCGCGCGGTGAACCGCTGTACGTCATCTCTACCGACGCGTCGACGCGGCGCGTGATCGTCGGCCGGAACGACGAATTGCTTCGCGCGAGGATGGGCGTGAAGGACGTGAACTGGATCTCTACCGCCCCTCCTTCCGCGCCCCTCCGCGCGGAGGTGAAGATCCGCAATAAGCACGCCGCGGCCTCGGCTTCAATTACTCCAGGCGCCGATCCACAGCGCGTCGAGGTTCATTTCGACGAGCCACAGCGCGCCGTGACGCCGGGCCAAGGCGCGGTGTTCTATTCGGGCGATTTGGTTTTGGGCGGCGGCTGGATCGAGTGAGGCTGCTGGAATGTTGGATGGCGCGGGCGGTTCTCGCCACGCCCGCGCTCGCGCCGTTCTACGCACGATTGCTAGATCTCGGGGTTCCGCGCCTGCGCCGCATTGCTATGCGCAACCTGGAGCTCGCCGGATTTCCGGAATCCGACCGCGAGACGATCGTTGATGGGGTTTTTCAATCCATCGCGCGATTGATGGGCACGTTCGCCCGGTTTCCGAAGATGTCGCCCAAAACCATCGACCGCTGGATTCGTTACGAAGGTCTCGAAAATTTCACCGCCGCGGCGGCGCGCAAGAAAGGAGTGCTGATCCCCACCGGCCATGTGGGCAATTGGGAACTGAGCGCCTTCGCCCACGCGTGGATGACCGGACCGATGAGTATCGTCGTGCGTCCGCTGGATAATCCGCGCATCGACGCGCTGGTGGCGCAAAGGCGCGCGATGAGCGGCAACAACATCATCAGCAAGCGCGAAGCGGCGCGCGGCATTCTGCGCGCGCTGGAGCGCGGCGAGGCCGTGGGAATTCTGATCGACCAGAACACGTCCGTCGAAGAGGGGGTATTCGTCGATTTTTTTGGACGGAAGGCGTGCGCCGGCGCGGCCTTCGTGAAATTTGCCCATCATTCTGGCGCCGCGGTGCTCCCGGGCTTCGCGTTATGGGAACCAAAGGAAAGACGCTACGTTTTGCGCTTTTATCCCGAGATTCCCATGACGGGCGATGTCCAGGCAGACACCCAACGCGTGCATGGTTTGCTCGAAAGTGTCATCCGCGAACATCCGGACCAATGGCTCTGGATTCACCGCCGCTGGAAAACCAGACCGCCGCGCGAACCTTCGCTCTACTGAAAATCGCTTGCGTCGCACCGGAGACCGCAATACCCTATCGCGCAGCCATATGCCCTGCGGGAATCCCCCACGCGAGAGGTTGAACAATCTACTCCAAAAAGCCGGGAACGTGCATATGCGAGACGATCGGGATCCAAACGGCTTTTTGGAGACGGATCGTGGGCGTAAAAAGATCCGGCAGCCCCTCATATGTTATCCTTGAACTGCCACGCGCAGCCGCACTTCGCCGAATCGGGCCGGTTGGCGGAGCATCAAAAGAACAGCCGGCGCGCGGCGTAAGGCTTCTGCCCGGCCGCTATAGGGCGGTTCCCGCCCGCGGCCCCACGCGCTGCGTCTGAGATTCGCGGGACTGGAGCAGGCGCCGATTCGCCAAAGCAAGCAGAGGGGAGCGGAAAAGAGAACCAAAGGGAGCCAAAAGATGTTCTGGACTGACGATTTCCGATTGAAGACGGGGCTGGCTGAGATGCTTAAGGGCGGCGTCATCATGGACGTCACCAATGTGGAGCAGGCGCAGATTGCCGAGAGAGCGGGCGCCTGCGCAGTGATGGCGCTGGAACGCGTCCCCGCCGATATCCGCAAGGAAGGCGGCGTGGCGCGCATGGCCTCTATCCGCATCGTTCGTGGCATCATGGAGGCCGTCTCGATTCCGGTCATGGCCAAGGCGCGCATCGGCCACTTCACGGAGGCGCGCGTCCTGGAGGCCTTGGGCGTCGATTATATCGACGAAAGCGAGGTGCTCACGCCCGCCGACGAAGAGCACCACATCGACAAGAAAGGCTTCAAAGTCCCCTTTGTTTGCGGAGCGCGCAATTTGGGCGAGGCGCTGCGGCGCATCGCCGAGGGCGCGGCCATGATCCGCACCAAGGGCGAGGCGGGCTCGGGTAACATCGTGGAGGCCGTACGCCACATTCGCACTATCGTGAAGGAAATGAAGCGGCTCACCGTGCTTGGCAAGGAAGAACTGGTGCACGAAGCCAAAAGCTTAGGGGCGCCTTTGGAATTGGTGGAATGGGTGGCGGAGAACGGACGGCTTCCGGTTCCCAATTTTTCCGCCGGGGGAATCGCGACGCCCGCCGACGCCGCCCTGGTGATGCAGTTGGGCGCGGAAGCGGTGTTTGTGGGCAGCGGAATTTTCAAGAGCGAGGATCCGGAGCGCCGCGCGCGCGCCATTGTCAAGGCGGCGACCTACTTCCAGGATCCCCAAAAGCTGCTGGAGGCGAGCGAGGAATTGGGTGAAGCCATGCGCGGTCTTGACGTCGCCAAGATGCCGCAAGAGGAGCTGCTGCAAACGCGGGGCTGGTAGCGCAAAGCGTCCGGGCGCGGCGGACGTGGATCAAATGGAGATAACCCCACCGCGCTGCACGTGTTTTGCGCTAGTTACTGGAAGAAATGAAAACCGCCGGCGTCCTGGCGCTGCAAGGCGATTTCGAGGCCCATCGCAAGGCTTTGGAACGCGCCGGGGCGCGCTCCGTGGAAGTGCGCACCGCCGCCGAAATGGCCGCTTGCGACGGGCTGATCCTTCCGGGCGGCGAAAGCAGCACCATGCTCAAGCTGCTCGAACAAGAGAATCTCCTGGAGCCTTTGCGTGCGTTTGGCGCCGAAAAGCCGATCTTCGGCACCTGCGCCGGCGCAATTCTTTTGGCTCACGAAGTGTCTCATCCTCCGCAGCCAAGCCTCGATCTTATGGACATTGCGGTGGAGCGCAATGCTTATGGACGCCAGATCGATAGCCGGGTGGCGCGGATCCATCTTGGAATCCAAGGGGACGAGGGCGCGGTCGAGATGGAGGCGGTCTTCATTCGCGCACCCATCATCCGTCGCGTGGGCGCGGACGTTCGCGTATTAGCGCGCTACCGCGGCGACCCGGTCTGGGTGGAGCAAGGCCGCCACATGGTTACTACGTTTCACCCTGAGCTCACCTCCGGCTCGCCTATTCACAGGAGATTTGTGGAAAAGCTCTAGTGGACATTCGGCGAAGCCCTAAACCTAAAACAGAGCCGCGACCACCACAGAGCGGTTTCGGTTTCACTGCCCGCGCTTCCGGACGTCGATGTTCAAACGCTTGATCTTCTGGTTCAATGTCGAGAGCGGAATGTGGAAAGCTTCGGCGGCCTCGGTCTGGGCAGGTTCATGGGGGCTCATGTCCACTATACGAGGGGAAAATGACGAAACGAGGTTAACCCAGGCGAGAGGCGGAGGGCGGAAGGCAGGAGACGGGAGTCAGGAGTCAGGAATTCGGAGTCCAGGCCGCTGCGATTGAATTTTTCGATCCGCTGCACCGCCTTAGTTTCGGGTAGCCGACTGTTTGCCGCCTATCTCCGGGCCTGCTCGTTGACGCGGTTCTTGCAGAAGGAGGTTATAGGTGGATCATGCCGCGTCGGACGGCGATCGCCACCGCCTGTGTGCGATCTTTAGCGTTCAGCTTGTCCATTATGCGCCTCATATGGACCTTAACGGTTTCCTCGGAGATGAACAGGTTCGCGCCGATCTCCCAATTCCGGTGGCCCGCCGCGACCTGTTCCAGTACCTCCAATTCGCGTTCGCTCAAATCTCCGTCCCCAAGATGCTCGGCGAGTCCCGCGGCAATCTCCGACGGAATGTACTTCTTGCCCGCGTGGACCTGCCGGATGGCGTCGAGCATCTGTTGGGGAGGCATGCTCTTCAGCAAGTATCCTCGAGCCCCCGCCTTCAGTACGCGCTGCACGTCTATATCGCCCTCGAGTGTCGTAAGCACGATGATGCGGGCGTCGGGAAACTCCGCCAGGATAGAGACCGTCACGTCGAGGCCGCTGAGATCCGGGAGGCGAAGGTCCATCAGCGTGACGTCGGGCCTGAGGGCGCGAAAGGCTTCAATCCCTTCCCTGCCATTCGAAGCAGTTCCGGCCAGCGACATGTCAGCCTGGCCGTTGATGATGCTGCCGACGCCTTCTCGGATCAACGGGTGGTCGTCGACGCTCAGAACTCGGATCGAATGGGCATTCACCATATCTCTGTTCTCATTTCTCACAAGCGGCAATCAATAGCCCCGAGGTCAATCGGAACGACAACCCCTACTTCCGTGCCCCCGGCGGACCTGCTTCGTATTTCGAATCGCGCACCGATGTTTTCCGCCCGATCGCGCATCCCGCGAAGACCCCAGTGCGAATCGCGCTTCTTTTGCACGGCTTCGGGATTGATTCCGCAGCCGTTGTCACGAACGAACACCAGCAGCAAGTCGCGCCGGTATTGAAGTTCAACCTCGATCTCTGTCGCTTCGGAATGACGTAACGCGTTCATGACTGCTTCCCGGCCGATCAGAAACAATTGGTCCTGAATGGCCGGGCTTAATGTCCGCGCCTTTCCCTGGATGAATATTCGAAGTCGTGGGCCTTGCCCCGTTGTGACCTCGCTTAGAAAGTTCGAAAAAGCCTGCTCGAGACTCCACGGAGCAGGTGACGCGGTGCGAAGCCCCCGCATAGCTGATTTTGTTTGCGCAGTCGACCGAACCGATCCATGATGGCGAGCGTCAGAAGAGAGCGTTCCGCGATCTGCGTGCCCGTTTCGCCTTGAAGCAGTACCGCTGAATCTATCGGCTCGACGAGTTCGACGGCGGATTAGCGCCCGGAATCTCGAACTCGACCCAATCAAATCTGAGATGGCCATGTCTGGTGCTCCTTCTTCAGAAATCGTTACTCGTTTCGTTTCGCTGGTTAGTGATCCACTCGCGGATATATAGGGCACAATTCGCGAGCGTGACTCCACGCGCTTCGCATTCAGTAAGGAAGTCGATTTCACTCTGGCCAGCCAAAGTCAGGTTTTTCAGATCAAGCACTATGCGGCGGCCGAGCGGTTCTGCTTCGAGAAGGTTTTGCAATTCAACTATGTGTTCCGTCTCCATACGGCCGATTAAAGCAATCACCGTCACCCCGTTCCCTGATCTCTGAATCTTCAACACATCAATCCTTTTCGGTGGTCGATTTACAGCATTGCGGGCATTGCTTCTGCTCGTTCTGATCCTAGTAAAGGCAATGTCGCTGCCGATTGCATTTTATTGAAAACACGGTGGTTTGCGAGGTTTTGATTTGCGATGTTTCGCAAAATTACGAATCTTCGTAAGCGGATGCGATCGCGCGGAAGGCCGTAATCGACTGGCGTACCATCCTGCGCTGCGCTGCAGTTCGCCTATCGGTCCACGGTGTAATCGGCATCGCGGAGCGGCACGCTCGAGGCTAGCCGGCTCGTCGGTTTGCCCTATGGATTTCGCTGGGAGCCAAACTCCTGCTCCCTTTGGGCGAACGGGGACAAATCATCCGTGATTTGATCCAAAGATGAATCGTCGTGGGCCCGTCCCAACATCCTCTTAACATTCTTCGCGAAGATGAGGAGTTCGTCCTCTACCGAGGTGAACACTCGAGCCGACCTGGTTCCGCATCAGTCCTGCTGCTTGCCCCTTCGTCCAACAAACCAACAGTCGAGACGCTAAGAAAATTAGCGCACGAATACTCCTTGAAAAATGAACTGGATTCAGCGTGGGCCGCTCGTCCCCTCGCACTAACGGAACATCTCGGACAGACTGCCATCATGCTCGAAGATCCTGGTGGTGAGCCCCTTGACCGGTTCCTCTCGGGACCTCTGGAACTCGCGTCGTTTTTGAGGATCGCCGTTGGTCTCTCAGCGGCCGGCGCGTGTCAAGCACTTTGAGACACCTGGCATGGGAATTTAGTGACTTTCTTCCTTTGTCTTTTGGCCGTTTGGTACCGGCTTGTTGATCCAAACGTCCGAGGGCAACGGCAGTGGTCTTGGCGATTGCCTGACGAA
>DATDGT010000244.1:0-2994 GCA_036521975.1 Bryobacteraceae bacterium | reverse complement strand
GGTTTCCCGCAGGATCACTCGCTCACCCGACAACAGGGAGTGGATCTCGCGCGGGACCGGTTTGTCCGCAGCATTGGTTGCCATTCCCTTGTTGTCTCAAAGTCTCCAGCCGCCTTTCCAGTTCGAATTTCGGTTTTCCGGCTCAATGTGCGTCAGTTTCAACAGCTGTGCGACAGCCCCCGGATCGTCTATCTTGCCTTCGATTCCGACGCCAACGGAAGCGGCCAAACCGCAGCGCAACGGATATCGCGACTGCTTGGCGCTCAGGGTGTGTCGAGCCGGCGTGTCCTGCTGCCGGGCGGACATGATCCCAACAGCTTTCTTGTTCAGGGCGCCGACGCCCTCCAGTTCCAACACCTGGTGGAGACCGCTCGCCCATGACATTCCAGGTCATTCGTCAGCCGCGCGGCGGCGCACGAAGTCCTTTTCACATTGTCGAGACACCCTCCGGCCGTGAAGTGCTCTGGGTCAATCGCTTTCTGGATCGTGAATGCGTACGCTGCCTCGCGGAAACGACGCTGCGCAGTTATGCCATGGATCTGTTGCACTTTGTTCGCTGGTGGGCCGGCGTACAGCAAAGCGATATTGTCCCTGAGAACGCACTCGCATCGGTGCTGCCGGACTATATACGATTCCAGGCGGGCCAGCAACCACGGCCCGCGCCCGCGACCATCAACCGTCGCGTGATCGTTGTCGGGTGCGCTCTGCGCCACGAGTTTCCCGATGCCGCCTGCACGGCAGCGCCGGCTTTTCCCATTTCTTCTGGTTGCGTTCCTCGCTAGGCTTCGGCCGCTTCCGCCCGGCGCGAAGCCGGCTCCGCGTGAAAGAACCCAAACGCCTCCCCACGGCGCTGTCCGTGGATCAAGTCGCAAAGTTCTGGTCTGGTTTTCGCACCGCGCGCGATCTGGCCATTGTCGGGCTCATGCTGCTGCAGGGACTCCGCTCCAAAGAAGTTATCGCGTTGAACCTTGAGGACGTCCAACTGGCGGAGTCCCGGATCTGCGTGCACGGCAAGGGTAGTAAGATTCGCCTGCTCCCACTGGCCTCTGAAGCCGTCCACTTACTGGATCACTACCTGCGGCTGGAACGGCCTGCCGCCTGCGGCCCGGCGCTGTTTGTGTCGCTCAAAGGACCCGCCCGGGGCACGAGGATCACTCCTGCGGGATTGCGCTCTCTGTTTCGTTATCACCGTCGGACCAGCGGTGTCTCCGGCGCTCATCCACACCGCTTCCGCCATACCTTCGCCTCCGATATGGTTTGTGCCGGAATCAGCCTGCCCGCACTGATGCAACTAATGGGACACGCCAACATTTCCACCACCATGATCTACGTTCAGGTCTCCCCACGCGACGTGATCGAACAGTATGCGCACGCAGTAGCCCGGCGGCTTCGGCCGGTCCCGCCCGTCCAGTCATGAGGCAAACCTTTCCTCTTCCACGTAATCCCATGGCGGCACTTTTTCGACGTGCCGCCGAATCGCTCACCACCTCCCTCACCGCGGATTCGGCCCACTATTATCAGTGCACCGGCCGCCATTTCCTGAACTACCTCGATGCCCGGTTCCCGCGTGTACGCTCGCTCGAGCAGTTTCGCCGCGACCCGCATATCCTGGACTGGCTCGCCCTATTGCGCTCACACCGGCCTCCCTTGGCCAAGGTGACTTACGCCCACTATGTCATCCGTCTGCGCCGTATTCTCGAAGAACTGGCCTGGACCAAAGGGGTCCCGCTCCTGACCCGATTGGTCCGCTCCGACGATATCCCGAGCCAGGACCGCTGTCTGCCGCGGCCCCTGACCGCCGAACAGGACCGGCTGATCCAGCAGGAACTGTTGCGACGCGACGATCGCGACAGCAACGCCCTGCTGCTCCTCCGGCACACCGGGATGCGCATCGGCGAGTGCCTCGACCTGCCGCCGGATTGTTTGCGCCCTATCGGCCAGGATCAGTGGGGCGTTCATGTGCCCCTTGGCAAGCTGCGGACCGAGCGTCTTGTTCCGGCAGACCCTTTCGTCTGCCGGATCGTCGATCGCCTTGCCTCGCTGCGTGACCATAATCCGTGTGGCGCCGACGGTTTTCTCCTCGCGCGCCCTCGTGGCCGCGTGGCGCTCGGCGCCGCGCTACGCACTTCGCTGCATCAGATTGCCGCCGCCGTCGGCATTACGACCCGCATCGTCCCCCATCGGTTCCGCCACTCCTTCGCCACCGAAATGCTCCGCGCGGGCGTGAGTTTGCCGGTTCTGATGAAGCTCGTCGGACACAAATCGCCCAATATGACCCTGCGCTACCTCGAAGTGTCCCTGCTCGACGTCGAGCGCGAATTTCAGTCTGGCCCGACAAAAGCCCCGCCATCTTGTACCCACACCCAAAATTCCCTCGGCCGATTCTCACACCCCGGACCTGTCCGGGCTGCTCGGCTCGCTCAACGTCACCCAGCATGTGCTGGAAATGTTCCGCCGCACCCTCTCTTCAGGACCGCAACGTCAACTCCTCGATCGACTCGCTAATCGCATCACCAAAATCGTTTCCGAAATCAGAAAACTCGATCACCTATAAACCTCACAAATTTCGGCAGAGATTGGCCGGTTAATCACCCCTTCTGAGGCGGCAAGTTTCCGATAACCCCACCTAACGCTCCCTCAACGCCAAGCTGCGGTCGCTTCAGCAGCTAGTTTGATGATGCGTGCTCGCCGTGTAAGCAATCTAGTACTTAGTTGCACAAATTAGAGTAAAGGTGAGACGGTCGCGTCGCATGGACTACAGCCTTGGTCCACTCGAACGGAGCGGCCTTGGGATTGTACGCGACGATGAAGCGATCAATGGCCTCGCGCAATTGCTGAGGGGAGGTGAAGGTCGCCCCCTTGAGCGCCTGGCGTCCCAGGATGCTGAACCAACACTCCACCTGGTTCAACCAGGAAGAATAGGTGGGCGTAAAGTGAAACTGCACTTGCGGATGCCGTTGCAGCCACCGGTCCTGCTTGGGTTTGTGGGTATTG
>DATDGT010000243.1:0-17128 GCA_036521975.1 Bryobacteraceae bacterium | reverse complement strand
CCCCTCCAGCAGCGCGCCTTCTCCCTGCTCGGCATCCGCGTCGGCTTGGCGCCTCGTAGTCAGTAGCCTCCGGGCCGTTTCCGGCTAAGTGCCAGCAGTGTCTTCAATTTAGCCTCAGCAGGCCGTGGAACTTCGGACTAGCCGGGCCTGCAGACCGGCCTTTCGGCTGGCCTGAGGAGCCGTCGAAAAAGACGATATCGCCGTTGGAATATGCCGATGCCATCTCTTTGCCGCGCGGTTCGAAAGCCAGGGCTGCGGCGGCGCCCCGGCCGTTGGATGGAATCCGCCACGATTCGCGCTGCGCGGACCAGTCCCACAAGACTACTTCGCCGGTCTTCAGCCCAAATGCGATCGCCTTTCCATTCGGGTGAAAGGCCAGCGCGGTGGTCTGGCCCAAGATCTCCGCCGGCGCCGAGGGTGAAGCATCGTTCAGTCTCAGCAAATAGGCGCCGGCTTCTCCCTCCAGCGCCAGCATTGTGGCTTGGGGATTGAAGCTCAGAACGCCCATGGGCTCTTTTTTCTTATTGGGGAACTCAGATGGGTAGCGATGGAGGGGTTGGCCCGTTTGCGCATCCCAAAGAATCACTCCCTCCTGCGTCGCCGAAGCGAGCGTCTTGCCGTCGGGACTGAAAGTCAATAGGCCCCCGCCGTTTTCCGTAAGCTGCCTCCCGAGATGTCCCTGGCTGAAAACATCCCACACAATAACGCCGTCATCCCAGCCCGACGAGACAAGCCTTCCGTCGGGAGCAAACGCGACGGTATCGATAATGTCCTGATGAGCCGCGAGGGGCTCGAAGATGTGGCCTTTGGGGATGTCCCACACATGAATCTCGGCGCCATCTCCAAATGCCAGCATTGAGCCATCGGGACTGAACGCGGCGCCGGTGATCGGTCCGCCGTCAGTGATCGTCTCCCTTTCGATCTCCTTGCCGGAAGCGGAATCGAAAAGACCTACCGCAATTTCTTCCTTCGAGATGCTGTCTTCCCCCGCGGGGTCGTCCGATCGGCCGGAGGCGTCTGGAATGTTCAGCTCGATTCCCGTAAATGGCACCGTCCCCTCGTTTTCGCTTGCGGCCGCGAACCTCCGAAAATCTCGGCTGAACGCCAGGATTCGGCGGTTAATCGGAGATCCGCGCGGCCGGAGCGTGGCAAGGTCCCAGAATTCCGTGATCTCGCCATTTCGCGGTTTAGTCGCGCGCCATCCCACTGTCATAAGGTCGCCCTGGCGAAACATGAGGTGCGTGACAGCTCGCGTGTTGGGACTCGATATTGTCCCGATTTTCGAGCGGTCGCGCAAATTCCACAGAATGACACCATTTTGGTCGTCGCCGGACGCCGCCACGGCGCCGTCGGGGGAGACGGCGATGCTGGTAATGGCGCCCGGGTGATCCATCCTGGCTACCGGCTGGCGGCTTTGAACATCCCAAAAAATCAGGGCCTTGTCCTGCCCTCCCGAAAGCAGCGTCCTGCCGTCGGCGCTGAAAGCCACGCTTTCGACCGCCGCGGTGTGACCCTCGAGGCTCGCGATAGGGTGCAGGGTCGAGCCCGTCCCACAGCGTAATCGCGCGGCCGTCCAGACCGCTCACTGCGGCGATCGTCTCGCCGTCCCGGGCGACCGCCAATGCGTTCAGACGCCGCGAGTGAAAGCCGGAAGAGGGGTTTCCCACGCCGCGAAGAAATGTCTGGATCCGCGGCTGGTGGCCCAGCGCGGTGAACAATGCGCTTCGCGCTTCGAAACTATCGTCGGATTTGCCGGCTTCCAACGCCAGCAACAGCGCCAGGTCGGGTTTTTTTTCGACCAACGAAGTGCTCTGCACGGCCAGTTGCCGCGAAGTGGCGATGGCCAACTGCTTGCGGGCCGTGTTCCACTGCATCAGCGCGGCAATAGCCAGCCCAACGGTCAAGATCAGCGCCACGACCACAGAGGCGAGTTGTTGCCTTTGCCTTCGAATCTCGGCCCGGCGGCTGGCCAGAATGTATTCCGAATGAAGACTCGTCGCCTTGGGTTCCTTATCCGCCGTTTGGGCCTGCCACTCTTCCGCCTCGCGAAGATCCTTGCCTCTCAAAAGGAAATTCTTTTCTCGCGATTCCCGCTCCCACTCCTTGGCGCGAACCAACAAGCGGGAGTGCGACCGCTTCCAATCCAGATCCGTGTCGAGAACCTTAAGAAGGGAGGCAAAAGTCGCGTCGAAGTCGTCCGAATCGCGGAAGTAGATCCAATTCAGCCTTCCGATCCCCTCCGGAACCGCGCTAGCGGGAACCTCGCGGTGCAAGATGGGAATTATCCGTTTGTTATTCGCGAAGGCGTGAGCGGCCTCCTTTTGGCACGTCTCCGAGGCAGCCGATTCAGGGCTGAGAACAAACACGAAATTATCCGCCGCTTCGATGCCCGCAAAAATCTCCTTCATCCATTCCGCGGTTGGCGGTATATCCTGCTAATCGACCCAGGCCTTCCGGTCCGCCGCGGCCAGGGTCTCGTCGAGCTTCCGGACGAAGCTTCCGTCCTTACGGGAATAAGAGATGAAGACCTCCGCCATAGCGTGCCAGTATACATCCAATAGCAACTGCACGGCCGCTGGCCGAAGGCCACATATCCTTTTGAAAACGCGCGATTCCGGCCAGCCGGGTGTGAGTCTTTTGAAAGTACTCTAACCGGAAGGTTAGAGGTTCACGCCAAAGAGGGCTTCGGTCGTCTTCAGCGCTTCGAGACAATCTTCACGTGTGAGGTCCTGGGAGCCTAAGGCCGCGCTTACAATGTGATGTGCACGAGCTTTTGGGAAGCCTTCCGCCGGGCGCGCGAGTTCTCGATTTGGGAAGCGCGCGCGGCAGCTTTCGCCCCGGCGCGACCGCGGCCACGGTTATCGCGCTCGACCGGGAGATCGGCCGCGAGTTGGGAGTGCAGAGGGGGAATGGACCGCCGTTCGTGTGCGCCGACGCCGCTCATCTGCCTTTCGGCGCG
Source organism: Bryobacteraceae bacterium (assembly GCA_036521975.1). Taxonomy (GTDB): domain Bacteria; phylum Acidobacteriota; class Terriglobia; order Bryobacterales; family Bryobacteraceae; genus Palsa-187. The sequence continues at coordinate 14,169 of DATDGT010000243.1, read as the reverse complement.
CGCACGTTTAAAGCGATTGTGGCCAATCATAGCCTTGAGCATTTCGAGGATCTCTCCGCCGCACTCGCCGAAATCGCGCGCGTGATTCGCCCGGAAGGCGTTTTGTTTGTCGCTGTCCCGGATGCGTCCACGCTCACCGACAAGCTGTATCGGTGGCTGGGAAGGGGCGGCGGCCATGTGAACGCATTCACCTCGGCGGAGAAGCTTGCGCCTCGGATCGAACAAGCCACCGGTTTAGCGCATGCGGCCACGCTTACTCTGTATTCCTCGCTGGCTTTTTTGAACCGCCGCAACGCCCCGCGCCCCGTGCCGCGCAAGCTGCTTTTCCTGGGTGGCGGCGCGGAATGGGCGCTGTTCTTGTATGTCCTGTTCTCCCGGCGGATCGACGAATGGTTCGGATTTCGAACTTCGGTATATGGTTGGGCCTTATATTTCGGCGCGTTGCGCGAACCCATTGAGACACGAGACTGGAGGAATGTTTGCATCCGCTGTGGCTCCGGTTTTCCTGCGCCGCTGCTGCGGCCTCGCCGGGTGTTCGGCATTCGCGTCTATCGATGCCCCGCTTGCCGTGCTCCCAATCCGTTTTTCGAGCGTTGATATGCTATTCCTTTTACGCGCACAACGCATTCGCTGTGCGCTTCATGCTTGTCATGCTCGCTTATCTTCGCGGCGTGCTTTTGGAAAAGCATCCCAACCAGGTCATCGTGGACGTGCAGGGCGTGGGCTATGAGGTCGCGATTCCGGTCTCTGCTTATTCGTCCCTCCCCGAAGCAGGCGCCGAAGTGCGCCTGCATATCCACACGCACGTCCGCGAGGACGCATTGGCGTTGTTCGGGTTTCTCTCGAAGGCCGATAAAGCTCTGTTTGAGAAGTTGATCGGCGTCAGCGGAATTGGCCCGAAGCTCGCCATCACGGCGCTGAGCGGCCTATCGGCTACGGATCTGGCGGAGGCGATCCGCTCGGGATCGTTGGAGCAGCTTGTGCGCATTCCGGGAGTGGGGAAGAAAACGGCGGAGCGAATGATCCTGGAGCTGCGCGATAAACTCGATCTCACCGGATTGCCCCCTCGCGCGGCTGCAGCCGCGCCGAAACCCGCCTACACGGCCATCGAAGAAGATGCGATCAGCGCGTTGATGAATTTCGGCGCCGCGCGCGGCGCAGCGGAGGCGGCGGTGAAGCAAGCTCGTTCCACCAGCGAGCCCAACGATTTCGACGCGTTATTCCGCCGCGCGCTGAAGCTCCTGCGCTAGGTACACTAAAACTTCATGCGAGAGCAGGGCATCGCTTCGCCGTCCTTGCGCGAAGAAGAGCGCCAATTCGAAGCCGCCCTGCGCCCGGCGCGTTTGGGCGATTTCGAAGGCCAGTCCAAGGTGAAGGAGATCCTGGACATCGCCATTCAAGCAGCCCGGCGCCGCGGCGAAGCGATGGATCACGTCTTGCTGTACGGACCTCCCGGACTGGGCAAAACCACGCTCGCCGCGATCATCGCGGCCGAGCTCGGCGTGGGCCTGCAGCAAACGTCCGGCCCGGTGTTGCAGAAAAAGCTCGACCTGGTGGGTATTCTCAGCAATCTTCACGAGCGCGAAGTTTTCTTTATCGACGAAATTCACAGGCTGCTTCCGGACGTGGAAGAAATGATTTATTCCGCTTTCGAGGATTTCCGCATGGACATCCTGATCGGCACCGGGCCGGGCGCGCGCACTGTGGGGATGGATCTCAAGCGCTTCACTGCGATCGGCGCGACCACGCGCCAGGGTTTGATCAGCGCTCCTTTGCGCGGACGGTTCGGGCTGGTGCTGCGGCTGAATCATTACGAACAGGCCGAGCTTCAGGCGATCGTGCTGCGCTCCGCGCGGTTGCTGCAAGTGACCATCGATTCCGAAGGCGCCGCGGAAATCGCACGCCGCAGCCGGGGCACCCCGCGCATCGCCAACCGGTTGTTGCGGCGCGTTCGCGATTACGCGCAAGTGCGGGCAGCCGGGAGCATCGATATCGAGGTGGCTCGCAGGGCGCTGGATCTTCTGGAAGTCGATCCGTATGGTCTCGATGAGATCGATCAGAAGATCATGCGGACGCTACTCGAAAAATATGGCGGCGGACCCGTGGGTGTCAATACAATTTCCGCTTCCATCGACGAAGAAGCGGACACTATCGAAGAAGTTTACGAACCCTATCTGCTGCAACTCGGATTTCTGGATCGCACACCACGGGGGCGGGTGGCAACCGATCGCGCGTTCGAATATTTCCAGATTCCCCGCCGCGCGCGTAGCTTGCAAAACGCGCTGTTTTGAGATGAAGACGGTTTACCTTTCGCTGGGATCGAATGTCGGAGATCGCGACAGTCACCTCGCGCGCACGCTGGAGCGGCTGGCCTCCAGCGACATCCGCGTCCTGCGTATCTCCAGCGTCTACGAAACCGAGCCGCGCGACGTCCCGGATCAGGCCTGGTTCTTGAATCAAGTGGTGGAGGTAGAGACTAGCTTGTTCCCCAAACAGCTTCTGGCGCGGCTACAAAAGATCGAGATCGGGATGGGTCGAATCCGAATGCTCGCGAAGGGTCCGCGCACGGTGGATATCGACATCTTGTTTTACGGCACTGCCATCGTCTCCACACCGGGATTGGAGATTCCCCACCCGCGCCTGTCCGATCGCCGCTTCGTGCTGGAGCCGCTAGCGGAGTTGGCGCCGGAGCTTCGGCATCCCCGCACGCGGCAGACGGTGCGGGAGATGCTCGCCGCGGTGAGCCATCAAAGAGTGCACCGCGTATAGCGCACAGCGAATGCGTTGTGCGCTATAGGGATCCAGCCCACAGCCAATGCGTTGTGCGCGTCAAGGGACCGCCCACAGCGAATGCGTTGTGCGCGTAAGGGATCCCGGCGATTTATTTAGTCCGCGGCACAGGTCTTGCAAACTTGCTCGCGTCCACCGCGACGTTCGGCTGCACGTCGGAGATCGTGTACTCTTCCTGTCCACTGACCCAGCCGTAGGTCCATTTGAAAGGCATCATCACGCCGGCCACGGCGCGGTAATCGGAATAATCGATCTGCGTAGGCACGCGCCCCACTGCCGAACTCGCGTAGCGCACCATGCGCGTGAGCAGCCCGGTTTGTTTATCGAAATAGAACGTCGCGACCAAGCCGCTCGCGCCAGTTCCCTGAATGACGTTCACGTCGCGGCCATTGAGAGTAGTAGGATACGTTACACGCCAGGAGGTGAACATCTGCCGCAGGGCGCCGGGAAAAGCCAACTGCGCGTCCAGCTTCCCTCCCTCAAGCATGCTGGCGGTCAAGGGGTATTCCTGCACCACCGTGAGGGGCAGCATGACCCATCCGTTGCGGCCGTCGTATGTCCGGGCGAGGTCTCCTTCCCGCTGATGAACGATGGTCGCAAGCTGATTCGGCGCCTTCGCGTAGATCTCGGTGGGATCGGCGTTTACTTCCCCGAATAAATGACTGGTCCCCTTGGCGGTGAAGCTGGTGAGGGCCGCCAATCTTTGTGCGCCGCCGAGAGCCTGAATATATCTGTCGAAAATCTGATCCAGCGGTGGAGCGCCGGTATTGGCCCCGGCAATGGGCAGAATATCCGTGGGGACGAAATTCGGCGCGCTGTAAATCGTGTCGAGAGGAGGCGTGACGGCCGGACTTTCGGCGCCTCGATGGCAGGTCCAGCAGGTAACCACCTGGCCCCCGTTGAAGTTGTCGCGATTGATCGTGCTCACCATCTGGATCATGCGCCGCGCAACCACTTTTCGCGGCGGGTCGGCCTCCCATTTCGGATTCGACGTCCCCGCGCCCGTATGACAATCGCCGCAACACACGCTAAGGGCGGCCGAAAAGAGTCCCATGGTTCCCATGAATTCATCGACGGGGATGCCTTTGAGCACCTGAATGTTCTTGAACGCGACTTCGGACATTTGCGGCCCGGCCGGAGGTTGGGCCTGCGCGAAAGCGACGCCGTCAAACCGGCCTACGACGGGAGCGCGTTCCAGCAGGTTCGTTCCTCCAAATAGAATCAGCGCCGCGACGCCGCCAGCCAGAATCAGTCGTTTCGACACGAATTTCATGGGTTCCCTCGCTGTTGTTGAATGACGAATGCGATTGTGCGGGAACCATTCTAACAGAGCGATAGGAAAATTCCAGGCTCCCACTTAACGCTCTTAGCCACGGACTCGCCGTGATCCGTCCGTACGAGACCGCTCCCGGCCCGAAGGGCACCCCGTCGTGGCTAGGAATCGGATGTTTTGCTGTCAGGAGTGGGCTCGTTACGGACGGATTACGGACTCACCGGCCAGCATCACAAGGGGTGACAGAAGCCTCAGCTTCCTCCTATCTCCACATGCATGCTGTCGCAGCAAACGGCCTGTAACTCAAATGTTTTAATAGTTTAAATACGCCTGCAACCAATTGATTCTAAAGGCTACAAAAAATTGAATTTCCCTCTTCCCTTTCGTTCGTTTCGTGATATCCTGAGTTCCACACGGGCAGTATACAGCGGTTGCTGGCCGGCCGACGTCAGCCGCTAAAGGTGCTGTCATGCGCTTGTAAGAAACCCGAGTTCCCCCAATAAAGGCATTTGGTCCGTATATTTCCACAGTCTGTGGAAATACTGTGGGAATCTTGTGTTCGTTTTCAGGAGGCTTAAGAGTGCTGGCGGAGACGGAAGAATTGGCAGTTACGGAACGGGGATCGGATTACTGGAAACTGATCAAATCCCGGCTGGAAGCGAAGATGCCCCCACAGGCTTATCACAACTGGGTGCTTCGGACGGAACTGGAAGCTCAGGAGAATGGCTCGCTTCGCGTGCTCGTGCCCGACCAGATCACCAAGGAGTTTTTAGAGCAAGAGTACGGCGACGATGTCAAACGAGCGATCGTTGAATTGAAGTTGCCGATTCGCAAAGTGGAGTATAAGCCAGGTTGTCATTCCATGACGGACGCGCGAACCGAGACTTACGCACCCGAGCCTGGTTTCGCACCCGCCGTCAATCAACTTAACCCTAAGTTCCGATTCAACGATTTCGTAGTGGGATCGTGCAATCAGTTCGCTCATGCCGCGGCGCTCGCTGTCTCGAAGTTTCCCGCCCGCAGCTATAACCCGCTGTTCATTTACGGTTGCACGGGAATGGGGAAGACCCACTTATTGCATGCCATCGGCTGGGCTTTGTCGGAAGAATTCCACGCTATGCGGGTGGTTTACGCCACTGCGGAACGGTTCATGAACGATATGGTGGCCTGTTTACGATCCAACCGCATGCCTGCGTTCCACCGCCATTACCGTTCTACCGACATCCTGCTGCTCGATGACATCCACATTCTTGGCGGAAAATCAGGGACCCAGGAGGAGTTCTTCCACACTTTCAACGAGCTTCACGAGCATCAAAAGCAGATTGTCATCTCCAGCGACTCGTCCCCAAAAGACATTAACGGCCTGGTAGACAGGCTCCGGTCCCGGTTCGAATGGGGTCTCATGGTAGACGTTCAACCACCGGATCTCGAAACCAAGATGGCCATTCTGGACAAGAAAGCCGAAATCGAAGGAGTCGCGTTGCCGGAAGACGTCCGCATCTACATCGCGACGAAAACGAAATCCAACGTGCGCGAGCTCGAAGGCGCGCTGGTAAAACTGGTCGCCTATTCCTCCGTCACCGGATCGAGCATTACGCTGAACATGGCTCAGCAGGTTCTGAAATATCTGATACCCGGCGGCGAGCGTCGCGTCAGCATGGAAATGGTACTAAAAGCGGTGGCGGAACAGTTCAGCCTTCAACCCGCCCAGCTCAAACAGAAATCCAACACCAGGGCTATCGCATTCCCCCGGCAGCTTGCCATGTACCTGATCAAGGACTTGACGCACGCCTCGCTGCCGGAGATCGGAAGACTGTTTGGCAAACACCACGCCACCGTTATCCATTCCATCCGCAAGATCGAGGCGCTGCGGCAAAAGGATAACGATCTCAACAGTTTAATCCACAAGATAAACTATTCGATTCTCTAGGGTTATCAAAGTTTTCAACAGAGGGGCTGAAAGTCGGCTTGTGGAAGGCTGTGGAGAAGCGATTCCAAACCAGAATTTTGCAGGGTTCCACACCCGGTTCCGCACAGTCGGCGGTGACAATAACCCCCCGGAACTGCTATAATTTAGAGAGAAATCCAGAGTTTCAACAGCCCTACAAACTCTGTTCTTTATCTATTGGTCGTTAAGACGAATCGGAAGAAATCGCATACGAGGGTACCGCCCATGGAATTCACCGTCAGTAGGTCGGAACTAGTTCGGGAGCTGAGTCTATCGCAAGGGGTGGTGGAGAAGAAGACGACCATCCCCATTTTGTCGAATGTGCTAGTGGAGGCGGATGGCAATCGCGTGACTCTTACGGCCACCGATCTGGAGCTGGGCATTCGTTGCGGGTGTCCGGCCCGCGTGAAAAAAGAGGGCGCGGGAACGGTGCCGGCCCGCAAGCTTCTCGATTATGTGCGCTTGCTTCCTGAAGGCGACGTGCAAGTGAAAGTTCAGGAGAATCATTGGGCCAGTCTGGTGAGCGGGCGGAGCCGAACGCGTATCGCGGGGATGTCGCGCGAGAGTTTTCCCGAGCTTCCGGAAATGCCCGCGGCGCTAGCTGAGATTCCCATCGGTGTGCTGGCTTCGATGATCGGTAAAACGGTCTTCTCGATTTCAAGCGAGGAATCGCGCTTCACGTTGAACGGAGCCCTGCTGGTTTTGAAGAAGGGCGGGCTGGTAGTGGTCGCCACTGACGGTCATCGTTTAGCGATGGTGGAGAGCGCGGATGAGATTCCTACTATCTCGGATTCCTACCGCGCGCTTCTGCCTCGCAAGGCAATGGTTGAGCTTCAGAAACTCGCTAGTGAATCGCAACCGGAATCGCTGGTGCGCTTTTCCGGCGATGAAAACCATTTGTTCTTTGAACTGGGCGAGCGGCTGCTGATGAGCCGCAAGCTCACCGGAAATTTTCCCGATTATGAGCGCGTGCTCCCTAAGGAACATCCGCTTTCGGTAACTTTGAGCCGTGACGAGTTGAAGGGCGCTATTGAGCGCGTAGCTCAGTTTTCGGACGAGCGGTCGCGGTCTATTCGCCTGACCATGGCACCGGGCGAGTTGAAGATTCACTCTTCGGTTTCCGAAACGGGCGAGAGCGAAGAGAGCATTCCCACGGAGTATGAAGGCGACACCATCGAGATCGGTTTCAACGCTGAGTATTTATTGGATTTTCTACGCGCTATCTCCGGTGAGCAAGTCGAGTTTCTCTTCAAGGATCCGCAGAGCGCCGGAGAGCTTCGTCCGGCCGGCGCAGGCCGTGAGCATTACCGCTACGTAATTATGCCGATGAGGATTTAAGTGGTCTGGTTACCAGTTGTCGGTTCTCAGCTTAGAGCCTCTACTGATGACTGATAACTGACAAGTGATAGCTATATGTCAGACAATCCCGGCGACAAGGAAGACATGACTCCAAGAGACCAAGGTTCGGTGTACGATTCAAGCAGCATTAAGGTGTTGGAAGGACTGGAGGCCGTCCGCCTTCGCCCGGCCATGTATATCGGCTCGACCGGCGAGAGCGGCCTGCATCACCTGGTCTACGAAGTCGTCGACAATTCGGTCGATGAGGCGCTGGCCGGCTATTGCACCGAAATCAACGTCACCATTCATGAGGACGACTCCGTCACGGTTGTGGACAATGGCCGCGGCATCCCGGTGGGCATTCACGAGGAGGAGGGCGTCTCGGCGGCGCAAGTGGTGATGACCAAGCTGCACGCCGGCGGCAAGTTCGATTCCAATACCTACAAAGTCTCAGGCGGTTTGCATGGAGTGGGCGTGAGTGTGGTGAACGCCCTGTCCGAGTGGCTGGAGCTCGAGATCTGGCGTAACGGTTTCACCTGGGAACAGGAATATGCGCGCGGCGTTCCCAAAGCACCACTCGCTCAAGCGGGTAAAGCCGGCCGCAAGACGGGAACCAAGGTCACGTTCAAATCCGATCCGGCTATCATGGATGCGACCAAGTTCAACTACGACACGCTCGCGCAGCGGCTGCGCGAGCTCGCGTTCCTGAATAAAGGCCTGACGATCACGTTAACCGATGAGCGCGAGGACCCTCCCAAATCCGCCGAGTTCCATTTCAGTGGCGGTATCGCGGAGTTCATCAAGCATCTGAACAAGGGCAAGAACGTCCTCCACGACAAACCTATCAACTTCGAGGGCGAGCGCGAGCTGCCCAATGGCGGGGTGCTGACCATGGAAGTCGCCCTGCAATACAACGACACGTACGGCGAATCCGTTTTCAGCTTCGCCAACAACATCAACACCGTCGACGGGGGCGCGCATCTTTCGGGATTCCGCAGCGCTTTGACGCGCACCATCAACTACGCGGGCCAACAAGCCGGCCTGTTCAAGGACGTGAAGGAGAACCTCACCGGCGACGATGTGCGCGAAGGTCTCACTGCCGTGGTTAGCGTGAAATTGCCGCAGCCGCAGTTCGAGGGGCAAACCAAGGGAAAGCTCAACTCCGATATTCAAGGCTACGTCGTCCAGTTAATCAATGAAAAATTGGGCGAGTATTTCGATAAGAACTCGCCGGTGATGCGCAAGATCGTCGGCAAGGCGATTGACGCGGCGCGCGCCCGGGAAGCCGCGAGAAAAGCTCGCGATCTGACCCGCCGCAAGGGCGCGCTGGATTCCGGCGGCTTGCCCGGCAAGCTCTCCGATTGCCAGGAGCGCGACCCGGAGCGCTGCGAATTGTTCCTGGTCGAGGGCGAATCGGCCGGGGGCACCGCCAAGGGCGGCCGCGATCGCCGCTATCAGGCCATTTTGCCCTTGCGCGGCAAAATCCTGAATGTCGAAAAAGCGCGCTACGACAAAATGCTGGGACATGAGGAAATCCGCGCCATGATTACCGCCATCGGCACGGGCATCGGCAAGGAGGATTTCGATCCGGCGCGGCTGCGCTACGGCAAGATCATCATCATGACCGACGCCGACGTGGACGGCTCGCACATCCGCACGCTGCTGCTCACCTTCTTCTTCCGCCACATGCACGAGCTGATTCTGCGGGAACGCGTGTACATCGCGCAGCCGCCGCTGTACCGGATCAAAAAGGGGAAGGCCGAAAAGTATCTCAAAGACGAGAAGGAATTCACTAAGGAGATCATGCGCCGGGCCACGGAAAACCTGTCGCTGGAGATCCACTCGAATGGCGCAGGAGTTGAAGCCGTGCTCGAGGGCTCCGAGTTGCGCACCTTCCTGACCAACCTCAGCGAGTACGAAGAGACATTCCACAAACTGGAGCGCCGGATGCGCGATGCCCGCGTAGTGGAAGTTCTGGCGAATATCGATCTTCATCTGGATAATAAGACCGAGTTCCAGGCGGAGGCCAATTTACGGCCGGTACTCGATTCTCTAAAGGCGTTGGGTGTCAACCCGGTCATGCGGAAAGACGAGGAGCATTCGGCATACGAGGTGGCGTTCCACGATTCCACCAACGCCGAACGGCGCATCGGCGTGGCACTGACATCACAGCCCGAGTACCGGCGCTTCCGCGCGCTGGCGCGCACTGTCGCGCGGTTCAACCGCCCGCCGTTCGTGGTGATCAAGAATGAACGCCGCGACGCGCAGCCCAACTGGGTGGAATTGCTGGAATACGTGAAGAGTGAAGGCAAGAAGGACGTAACCGTTACCCGCTATAAGGGGCTGGGTGAAATGGACTACGACCAGCTTGCCGACACCACTATGAATCCGGAGAAGCGTGTTCTGCGCCAGGTGCGGCTAGAAGATGCCGTACAGAGCGAGGAGATTTTCTCAACGCTGATGGGCGAAGACGTGGAGAGCCGCCGCAAATTCATTGAAGAAAATGCACTGGACGTGAAGAATCTGGACGTGTAGGGAAGCTTTCATCTCCTCGCATCACAGGTGTTACTCATAGCGCAGCGCGTCCAGAGGATCCACGCGGGAGGCGCGGCGCGCGGGCCAATAGGCAGCGGCCGCGGCCGTGAAAGCCAGCAAGAGCGCGGCGCCAGCCACAATCGTGGCTTCCCTGACCTGCACTCCGAAGAGCCGGCTCTCGATCAGTTTGGTGGATGCCAGGGCGGCCGGGATTCCGACACCCAAACCAAGGCCGAGAATCCAAACCATCTCGCGCATCACCATGGAGCGGATTTTCCCGGGCGCCGCGCCTAGTGCCATGCGGATGCCGATTTCGCGCGTACGCCCGGCGACGCCATGGGCCATTACGCCGTACAAGCCCAGCATGGCGAGCGCGGTTGCGAGCATCGCGAAAGCGGCGGCCAAGCGCATAATCAACTCGTCGCTACGGATGTTGAAATGCACCTGCTCTTCCAGGGTGCGCAAGTCCTCCAGAGGGACGTCGCGATCGATGGTGCGCATGACGCCGCGGATCTGCGGGACGATCTGCTCGGGTGGCAGAAGCGATCGAACGTAAAAGGAGATGGAACCCAATTTTTCCTCCTGCCGCCAGGACCGGAAAAAGAGGGCGGGAGGTTTTTGGCGCACACCGGCATAATGGCTGTCTTTCACTACCCCTACGATCTCCGTGTCCAGATCGCCCTTCTCGCCAAAAGATAAACGATGGCCTATAGGGTTACGGCCGCCGAAGAATTCCTTGACGAAGGTTTCGTTCACGACTACCGCTTTCGGTGCGGCGGCGGTATCGGTGTCCAAAATCTCTCGTCCGGCGAGGAGTGGAATTCCTGCCTTGCTGAAGAACCCCGGTCCCACCGCGTTGAGTTTTGAGTTCACCTGGCGCGCCTGCGGCGCCATTTCGTCGGTTCGAAAACTCGTGCCCCAGTTGCTGCTGCCGAGCATAGGCACGGAGGAGCCGACCGCACTGCGAACGCCGGGGATGGCGGCCAACTCGGCCTCCGCGCGTTCAAAAATTGCTTTGGACTGCGCCGGAGCGTAGCCATTCCACTGGGGTGTGATGCGGAAACCGACGACGTGATCCGTACGAATTCCCAAGTCCACGTGCAACAGGTTGACCAGGCTCTTGAGGAACAGGCCGGTGGGAATCAGCAGGACAATCGAAATGGCCAATTGCGCGCAGACCAGCACCTTCCGGAGCCGCGCGGAGGAGCGCGAGGACGAGGACTTCGCCGATTCATCGTTCAAGGTAACTGTCAGGGAAACACGGGATGCCTTCCAGGCGGGATAGAAGCCGAACAGCAAGCCCGTCAACAGAGAGAGCCCGAAACTGAACCACAGCACCGGCCAGTTCAGCCCCACGGCGCTAAAAGAATCGTTCGTGGCGCCGCCCCAGGATGCCAGCAGAAGCTTCAGGGTCAACAAGGCGAAGGCCAAGCCAGCCACACCACCCACGCCGGCAAGGAGCAGGGCTTCGGTGAGAAACTGGCCCATCAATTCCCCGCGGCCGGCGCCAATGGCGGCGCGGATGGCCAATTCCTTCCGCCGTTCCGCCGAACGCGCCAGCAGCAGGTTCGCGGCGTTGGCCATCGCAATGAGCAGAACCAGGCCGGTGGCCAGCATGAGGACATTCAGCGCGGAACGGTATTCGTCGCGAAATCCACTGTTGCCATGGCTTCCGTCCTTCAACGACAGCTTCTGCTGCCGGAAGCGCGGCGACTGCTCCATGGGTTGCTGGATGCCGGCCGCCATTCCCTCCACCACAGCCTGATAAGGTCCATTCAGTGCGGCCTCGGCCTGAGGACGCGTGACGCCCGGCTTCAGGCGAGCCAGCAGGTACACCCAGTAATCGGCCAACTTATCGGTGCCATTCCAGCCTTCGGTGAGGTGCGGCTTGAAGGACATGGGGACGAAAACGCTGGCGTCGGCGCCGACCGTGGTACCCGTAAAACTTGGAGGAGCGATGCCGACAATGGTGAAGGGTTGACCATTGACCTTCACGGTCTGGTTCAGAACGTCCATCTCGCCACCGAGTTCGTCCCGAAAATAGCGGTATGCCAGCACGGCTACGGGGTTACCGCCGCCGATCACATCATCTTCGGGACCGATCAGGCGTCCGGCCAGCGGCTGAACACCCAGGACGGTGAAATAGCGGCCGGAGACCAGCATCGCCGACCCTGTCACGGTCTGGCGGGAGAAGGCGATATTGCTGGAAAACGTGCGAAAGCCGACCACTGGCGCCGCTTCGCTGTGTTTTTCGAGTTCGCGGAAGGTGCGCCAGTTGAAGATGTAATCGGAGCCGCCGGAATCGTCGTCCCAGGAGCGGCCGTGCTTGAGGTCGCCAGGCGAAGAGAGCAGCATCAGTTGTTCGGGATGCGGGATGGGCAGAGCACTCAACACCACCTGATGCAGCAAAGAAAAGATGGCTGTATTGACGCCGATGCCGAGCCCTAACGACATCACCACGACGACGCTGAGCAACGGCGCTTTCGACAAACTACGCAAAGCGAAACGGATCCGTCCCATGTGACTGGCCTCCTCGCCGTTTTCCGATTAGACGCTCCTGACGCGCCATGTGTTGGCACGAACTTCCAGTTTGTTATTGTATGGCTAGGGAAGTAGAGGTGCGCTGCATTTTCATCATCATCGCCGCCGCAGGCGTCTGCCTGGCTCAGCCGAACGAACCCTGTTTCGCGTATCTGCTGAAAGGCGACATCACCACAGTTTGCCAGGGTAAGACCACTCAGGTGACGCATCGCGGCGACATCGAGCACTTCGCGATCAGTGACGAATTGGCAAGCCTGGCTTATGTCACAGGGGGCGAGGGAGTGGGGACGGTGGTGAATCTCAAGACCGGAAGCAGCAACCGGGTGGAGGGCGTGGACGGCGTGGTGAGCACATGCGGTGGAATTCTGCCGATTCCCGTCGGAGCCAGTGCTAGTATTCGCGACGTGGTGACGGGCACGGAGTTGACGTTCGCGCCGTACCTCCGCTTCCGTTGCAGTGCGGACCGTCGAATCGTCGTAGGAATGACCAGGCATGAGTTGTACCAGGGAGTTCCACCGGTCACAAAAGTCGCCGCCGCTGGAGAGGTCCACGACCTCTATTTCAATATCAGCCCGGACGGATCGAAAGTCGCCTGGTTCAATGATGTGCGGCCGCTCTGTGTGGCCTCGGGCTCCGGTGCGGCACGGTGCGTGGAACACGAAACGATGAGCGACCCGGTCTCGGTGAACGATGCGGGAGAAGTACTCGCTGCCGCGGGCACCGGGAAGGGTTGCGTCTACAAGACCTCATACAACTTCTCGCCGGCGAAATCACCCGACGCGGGAGATGATGAGTGCCTCGGGATCGGATACTGGAAACCAGGCATGGAGGCAATCGTGTTTCTGAAAGAACTTGGCCGGAACCCTCAATGGCTGCAACCCGAAACCGGGAAGCTGCTCGTCGACTGGTCGCATCAGGCCAGGTCTAAGTAAGCGCGGCGGACGTCCTCCAGCAGAATCTCCATATCCCGCCTGGTGGTGCGGTAGTTCAGCACACACCCGCGGAGAGCGAACTTTCCCTGCACCATGGCATTGGAAAGATAGCTGCTTCCGGCTTGCTGCAGTTTCACCAGGATGCGTTCGTTCAAAGCATTCAGATCGCCCTCATACCCGCTGGGGCGCATGCGGAAGCAGAAGATGGAAAGCCCCACAGGCGCCAGCATTTCGCAATCGCCGCTGGCGTCTACCAACTCACCGAAGTACTGGGCGCAGGCGATATTCTGTTCGACGGCTTCGGCAAGGCGCGCGGCGCCTACATACTTGATGAGCAGCCACAGGTCGAGCGCGCGGAACGGCCGCGAGAGTTCCGGACCGTAGTCCCAGAAGGCGAAGGCCTCGTCGCGCTCAAGGCCGATGGCGCGGGTGTAGTCGGCCGTGTGACTGAAAGCGGCATAAGCCCCGGAAGGGTCCCTGTACAGCACGCAACCGCAGCCCACAGGCAGGTAGAGCCACTTGTGCGGGTCCAGAGCCACGGAATCGGCTTCGGCGATGCGCGCGAACAGGTGGCGGGTACAAGGCGCTAGAGCAGCGAATCCTCCGTACGCGGCGTCGACGTGCAGCCAGAGTTGATAGCGGCGCGCCAAATCGGACAGGCCGCCGATGGAGTCGAAGGCGCCGGTGGCGGTGGTTCCGGCATTGGCCACGACGCAGAACGGGCGGTGCCCCGCGGCCAGGTCCTGCTGCACCTGGCGCTCCAGATCACCGAGGTCAATTTCCATCCGGTGATCGGTGGCGACAGAGCGCAC
>DATDGT010000242.1:0-11847 GCA_036521975.1 Bryobacteraceae bacterium | reverse complement strand
CCGCACGGAGCTTTCACCCGAGGAAGTTCAGGAATATCAGGTGGTAAACAATGGGCTGTCGGCGGAATACGGAGGTGCTTCAGGCGGTTCCATCAACGTGGTCACGCGTACAGGCGCAAACGCCGTACGCGGGGACGCCTTCCTTTATGCCCAGAACGCCGTCTTCAACGCCCAGGATCCGCTGGAAACCACGCGCGGCAAGCCGGATTTCCGCCGCTATCGTGTCGGTTCCTCCCGCGGAGGATCGATCATTAAGGATCGTTTGTTCTTTCATGCGGCTTTCGAGCAGGAAAGTAACGTCGGCCAAATCGGCTCCGAGATCAATTCTTCGCTCGCCCAAGCCATCAACGGTTTTCTTGCGGCCGGCGCTCTTCCCCGATTGAATACGCGCCGGATCACAACCAGTTTCGCCCCCGTCGCGCGGGCGGAAACCGAGGCCTCGGGAAAGCTCAATTATCAGATTGATTCGCGGAATTCACTGACGCTCCGCTACGCCTTCACCAACAACCGCGTAGCGGGTAATGCCTTCAACACAACGATGCTCGATGATGCGAGCTTCCGGGGCAGCAGCTTCACGAAGGATAACGTGGTGGCGGGTTCACTGGTCTCTGCCTTTGGTTCCGGCAGTGTGGGCGACTTTCGTTTCGAGGCCGCGACACGCCGCGCAGTCTTACGCACAAACGACGCGTCGGACCCCGAAATCGATATCGACGGCCTGATCGATTTTGGGCGGCCGTATGCCGGCAATACCCGCCGCACGGAAGACCACTACCAGGCCAGCTACACATATCTGAAGACGGAAGGCCACCACCTGTGGAAGGCAGGCGCCACGGTGAACCACGTCAGTCTGGACGCAACCCTGCTCGACGGCTTTTGGGGGCGTCTATCTTTTCGCGTCTCTCGCCGATTTTATGGCTGGAACTCCCGATCAGTTTCGGCAGGTGTTCGGGACCCCGGCCGTGAATTTTTCGGTAACGAGTTTCGGTGGATTTATCCAAGATCATTGGTCCATCACACGGCGACTGACGCTTGACCTAGGCGTGCGATACGATTTCGAGCACCTGCCATCGATGTTCAATCAGGATACGAACAACTTCAGCCCGCGCATAGGTCTGGCCTGGAGTCCCTCGTCCAAGTTGGTCGTGCGAGCGGGATATGGGGTCTTCTTCGACCGCTATGTTCTCGCCAACCTGGCACGAGCTATCCAAATGAATGGTTCGCAGGGATTTGAGAAGGTAATTGATGGAAGCGCGGCGGCAAACCTCTTCGCCGCGACGGCGGGCGGTTTGCAGGTTACCCCCCTCGCTGGAATCGCACCATCTGTTTATCGCCCCGATCCGCGCATGGCAATGCCCTACAGCCTGCAGACCAACGCCGGTGCGGAATATCTTCTCGCAAAAGAGCTGACGTTCCGAGCGGATTATCTGTTTGTTCGTGGCGTCAAGTTGCCGCGAACACTAAACATGAACCTGTTGCCTCCTGTTGCTCTGACGCTTGCGAATGCGCCCGGCCTCGGGGTCTTGAATCCAACACCGCAGCAGATCGGGAGCGAGGTGTTTGGGCCCGGCCGCCAAAACCCGGCGTTCGACGATGTTTATCAAATCGCGGATTCAGCGAGCTCCACCTATAACGGTGTTTCGTTCACCATCAACCGGCGGCTGTCCAACGACGTGGAGTTCAGCGGAAGCTACACGATTTCGAAGGTCACGGACGACGCCTCGGATTTCGACGAGCAGCCGCAAAACCCATTCAATCTCGCCGCCGAACGCGCACTCTCGCGCCAAAACCAGCAACAGCGGCTTGTTTTTAACGCGCTTTGGAACCTGCCGATTCCCGGAGATATTGAGCTGGCGCCGCTAATCACCTTGGGATCGGGCCGCCCCACCGATCCACTGGTGGGCCTTGACTCGAACCGGAGCGACGCTTACCCGCTCTCCGCGCGCCCGCTGGGTTTGGGGCGCAATTCTTTGGAGACCCCAGTGATAGCGATAGTGGACTTCGGCGTGGTCAAGACTGTCAACCTTGGCGAACACCGTCACCTGGATCTAATCACGCAAGCCTTTAACCTGTTCAACCATACGAGTGCTGCCGCAATCAATCCTTTTTTCGGCGTTGGCGCGGTTCCACTTCCTGGATATGGTCACTCTATCCAGGCTTTTACCCCGCGCATAATCCAGTTCGCTGCGAATTTTGAGTACTAGCGCGCCCGCTGCAGCGACGAAAAGATTCGATGTGTGCAAAGTTCACCTCTTGAGGAGGATCAGGGGACTTCCGTAACCGCGCCGGCGATTGTGTCGGGTCTTTAAAAAAGGGGCGTAGGCGCGCCTAACTTTCTCGAATCGCTCCCCCGAAGGCGTAATCGCGTGCTGG
The DNA here is from genome assembly GCA_036521975.1 of Bryobacteraceae bacterium. Lineage (GTDB taxonomy): Bacteria > Acidobacteriota > Terriglobia > Bryobacterales > Bryobacteraceae > Palsa-187. Next base: position 9,477 of record DATDGT010000242.1, on the reverse strand, counting down.
CCTAACGATGGCGTTTTCAAGTCAACATCACGGCATTCGCGCCGAGCGCCGTTCCTGCTTTCAGTCTGGCCCATTTGAAAATGGCCCTGACTCAATACGGGCTTATTCGGACCGGCTCGCAAATCTGGACCATCACGACCTCCTCGCGGGCCATGTTCCAGCGCAGCAGCGCTTGAGTCATCGCATCGACCTGGTCGTCGTGGGCACCGTTGGGAAACGCGGCGCACTCTTCGATGAAATCGTTCACCCACGGGGCGTAGTCCGGGTGCGGCAAGTAGACGTTGCCGGCCTCCACGAGTGGGCTGACCGCGGCCGCGCGGGCGACCTTGCCGCCTTCGGGATTGACGGGGATGATACCGGGGATCTCGTTCTGGAGAAACTGGACCACGGCCGAGCCGTTGGCTTTGTCTTCGATCAACTTGGCGAACGTCCCCGGCCATTTCTGGGAAAGCGCGCGGACCGCCCGCATTGTGGCGGGACAATCCATCCTGGCGCGCACCTGATCGCCCAGGAAATACATCGCGCCGAGCCGGGCCCAGACTTGGCCCACGACGTAGTCGGAAGTGTTCAGGTCCTTGAAAGCGCAGTCCCATGATTGCAGTTGCTCATTCATTTGGCGAGGGACCTCGATCGCGACGATGGACGTTAGGGTGCTATCCGGCAGCCGGACCACCACAGGCGGCAGATTGGCGCCGCGCGGCTGGAAGTATCGGAACCAGTGCCGCTTGAAGATGCCGCCGCCGGCGGGCGAGGGCCGCTGCTGAAGTTGGCCCGCCGCGGCGTAACTGCCGAGGCTGACCTTCAGACTTTCGATCTCCTTCGGACCGAATCGCTCCGGCCACAGCAATTCGCCCTGTTCCGTGCGTGGATCTGCGAAGCCAATGAGGGTGGCTCGCGTCGGGCCCTCATACTCGGCGGGCAGGCACAGGTGCGTCCATCCCCCCTGTTCCAGCAGATGCCCGCTCAAGTCCTGCTGGTGACAGCGCTGCATCACAATGACTTTCGCGCTGGTTTTGGGGTCGTTCACGCGTGTACTCATGACGACGTCCCACCAGTCCAGCGTGGCCTTGCGCACCGAATCCGATTCGGCCTCCTGCACATTGTGGGGGTCATCGCACACGATGCGGTCGCCGCCCTCGCCGGTAGCGGCGCCACCCACCGAGGTCGCCAGCCGGTAGCCGGACCTGTTGTTATCGAACCGGCCTTTGGTGTTCTGATCGCTCGTGAGCGCAAAGCGATCACGCCAACGCGCCTGATACCACGGCGACTCGATCAGCCGCCGGCATTTGATGGAATCCCGGATGCTCAACTGCGCGCCGTAGCTGCTATAAAGCCAGCGCCGCTCAGAATGCCGAATCCATTCCCACGCTGGCCAGAAAACCGAGACCAGCAGGCTTTTCATGTGCCTCGGCGGAACGTTTATCAAAAGATTGCGGATCTGGCCGGAGGTGACCGCTTCGAGGTGCTTGATGATCGCATCAATGTGCCAGCCGGGGACGAATGGCGTCGACGGCTCCACCACCTCCCAAGCCTGGCGAACGAACTCGCGGAGGCCGCGCGCGGCCAGCTCGCGATCAATTTCGTCGCGCAGGGATGGTCTTCGCAGCAATGTCGCGAAGTTGGCGGAGTTCGTCATCGGTCAGTTGGGAGAGATCCGGCTTGCTCGCGACTTCGATGGGTGAGCCGCCGGGCCCGCTGTGCTCGTTGTTGACCACGTCGCGATAGCCTAGGATGTTCTTGGCGAGGAAGATCGCGGCGGCGATGTTGCCGGCGTTCGCCAGTTTGAACAAACTCCGACGCACCGAGACCCGGCCTTTCGCCCTGCCCTGTTCCATGACTTCGCGGAACTTCGTCATTTGACAACGGCGCACGATGGTTCTTCTACTCACGCCGAAAAAGGCCGCGATCTCTTCCTCGGTGCACTGCATGCCTGCAAGCTTTTCGAGTTCCGCCAGATCGATCTTCGCTTCAGGGCGCGCCATGGCTCAATCTGCTCCTCCTTCCAGCAGTCGGAGTTCCGCGCTCCAGTCTGAAAGCGCCATGCACAATCCCGCGACGTCGGGATGGCCCCCGAGCAACATGGCTTCGATCTCCGCGATCTCGCGGCGACAACGCGTAATTCACGCGGCCTCCTTGCGGCGGATCTGCGCGATCTCCTCGAACGTGCGGCTATCGCCGTCGAGAGTCGGCTGGTTCCCTGTCAGGTTGATGTACCTCTGGCAAATCACGTCCACGTACTTGGCGTCGAGTTCGAGTCCGAAGCAGATACGCTCCGTGATCTCCGCTGCGGCTAGCGTAGTGCCGCTCCCGAGGAATGGATCGCACACGAGTTCTCCGCGCCGGAGGTGGTTCAGGATGGGGCGGCGCATAAGCTCGACGGGCTTCTGCGTAGGGTGGTCGAATTTGTCTTCATCGCTCCCGCCCATGATGAACTTCGGAGACGGTGAAGACCAGATGGTGGAGTTTTCCCCGGCCTTGCCGTACCACGGCGCGTTTTTCTTCCGAACAAACCAACAAGGCTCATGCTGGAACCAATAGAGCGTCCGCGTGAGCACCGTCCGCTGCTTATCCCAAACTAATTGCTGGTGATGAACGAACCCAATTCGGAGCAGCCCATCGAGGACTTCGCGTGTGAACTTGCTGGCGTGCCAGACGTAGGCGACCTCGAGGCTCGGCACGAGCGCGAACGCTTCCGACCAATCGGCCCGCGTATCGCCGGAGATGGTCGTCTCGGTATGGCCTTCCGTGCGAAGCTTCATGTAGCTCGCCTGCGCGGCGGCTGCGTCATGGCCTCGCGATCGGGCCTTCCTCATCGCTTTATCCGAAAGCCCCGGCTGTGGTCCGTTCAAGCCCGCTCGGTCGCGCCATTCAGAATCCAACTCGATCCCATATGGCGGGTCCGTAACCAGCAGCCGCGGCTTGCGTTCGCCCAACAGCCGCGCCACGGCCTCCGCGCTGGTCGCATCGCCGCATAAAACGCGATGCTTGCCGCAGAGCCACAAATCACCGGGCCGGGAGACCGGCGTAGCGGGCAGCGGCGGCGTGGCGTTGGCACGTTCGTCCAGATCGGGATCTGCGAGGAAATCATCGATTTCGTTTTGGTCAAAGCCCGTCAAACTCAGGTCGAAGTCGAGGCCCTGGAGTTCCTCCAGTTCCGGTCCCAGCAGCTCCACATCCCAATCGGCCTCTTCGTGGCTGCGATTGTCCATGAGCCGGTACGCTTTGACCTGCGCCGGCGACAGGTTGTCGGCCACATGAACGGGCACCTCGCGGAGACCGAGCTTCTTCGCGGCAAGCAGCCGCGTGTGGCCGCAGATCAAAACGCGGTCCTTGTCGACAACCAGCGGAACCCGCCAGCCGAATTCCTTGATGGACGCGGCGACCTTGTCCACGGCGCGCTGGGGAATCTTCCGGCTATTGCGGGCGTAGGGGATCGGCTTGTCGATCGGCCACCAGTGCACCTGAAGATCGTTCATGCGCAAACCTACTCAGTTTGGATTTGGGATCTTTCGGAGGGTGCGCTTGGCGCTGGCCTGGCTCGAACAGTGCCCTGATTTCTTTATACGCCAACTAGGCCCCGATGTCTACTTAACCATTCTCGGAACAGCGTTTCAGAATACGCGCGGAGCGCCCCATATGAGCGCGGGCGTCCTATGCGTGTGCCCATCAGGACGGATAGCGGCCGCAAAACAGTCCTCGCAGGTCATGCTGCAGGATGCTCCGCCGACCGGACGCTATGATTCCCTCAAGCGTTTGTGCTTGACAGCCGATGCTACAACGGAGGAGGATCGTGAAATGGAAGATTTTCCAACCACCGCGGAAATCTCATCTGAGGGAGTCCTCAGCGAAGAGCAAATCCAAAGCTTTTTCGACTTGCTTGCTTTGGGGTCACCTGCAGAACGGGACAGCATACTCCGGTTGGCCAAACCCTCGCAAGCGTCCAACGCCGACGTTGACGACGCCCCAGACGAACTGTCAGTCCGGTTCGGCGCATCGACAAGTTCGGTTCGTCCCTAAGAGCATAATGCCGGATGCCAAATTGGAATGAGCTTCTAGAAGAGGTCAAGTCCGCTGGCAGCACTCACGATGTAGTCCGCCGGAAGTACCTCCAGCAGCTCCATGAAGCGACTGGCCGAAACGTCATCGTTTACTATTCCGGCTGGCTTCAGAAAGGGCACCTCCAAAACCAAGGTGTCGCCGGATTTTCGATCAGCGACGCTGACAAAAGTGGTTTCATGAGCGCGATTCATGGGCTTGATCGTTCTAAAGGCTTGGATCTTCTTCTACACACGCCAGGTGGCGACGCAGCCGCCACCGAGTCGCTTGTGAGATATTTGCGTTCCATGTTCGACACGGATATCCGCGCCATCGTGCCGCAAATCGCAATGTCCGCCGGAACGATGATCGCTTGTTCATGCAAGGAGATCTTGATGGGGAAACACTCGAGTCTGGGCCCCATAGATCCTCAGGTCGCTGGCCTAGCAGCGCATGGGGTTATCGAGGAGTTTACCAACGCCCAGAAAGAAGTCCTCAAGAACCAAGTTCTCGGAATCCTGTGGCAACCGATCATTGCCAAATACACTCCAACGCTGATCGGAGAGTGCCAGAAGGCGATCAAGTGGGCTGAGACGATGGTTACGGAATGGCTGGTAACCGGGATGTTCAAGAACGAGGCCAACCCGACCGATTCAGCGAAGAAGGTGCTCGATGAACTGGGGAGCCATGCGCTAACGCTTTCGCACGCTCGGCACATCTCAATGGACAAGGCCCTTGCGCTTGGACTGAAGGTCGTGCCCCTAGAGTCTGATCAGAAACTGCAGGAGCTGGTTCTCACTGTTCATCATGCGTGTGTGCAGACGCTCACCGACACGCCCGCCCTGAAGATTATCGAAAACCACAAGGGAATCGCCTTCATCTCGTCTCTCCAAGCGATTACGCTGGTTCGTTAAGCCCAGTGTCGTGCCGTTTCCGTCCGCGCGGTATCCTAAAAAGCTAGTTGGATTTGCTTGTTTCCGTGCTGAGGCAGTGGTGGCGATTTCAGAAGAGGCATACCTCAAGAAAATGTGGGACGCGAACGAATGCGCGGCTTGCCACGCCCCCATCCCGGAAGGCGGTCGGGTTGGAACTGGCAGAAAATCGGATGGCGGGTTTTGCAGCTTGGCCTGCTATGCGAATTACTATGCCATGGAGCTGGCGGAAAGGGCTCAGTTTATACGGCAGAGAGAGGGCTCGCCAAACAAATGAGCACCAACGCTCTTGCGTTGTTCCCGGAGCTAACTGAACAGCCCAACCGGACTACTGGCTTGTTGCCTTCCCATCGACTTGAGGAATTGGTATGTGCCGGCCACCTCAAAGCCAGTTCTCCTATTTTGCCGGACCAGATCCAGCCCTGCAGCATTGACTTGCGGCTGGGTGCGCGAGCTTATCAAGTGCGTGCCAGTTTCCTTCCCAATCAGTCCAGCACTGTGCACGCTCGGCTGGCGGATCTTCTTGTCAGAGAACTCGATCTTTCGAAGCCAACGCTGCTGGCCCGTGGTTCCGTGTACATCGTCCCACTCCAGGAGGAACTGTTCCTGCCTGACAATTTTTCGGGGAAGGCAAACCCCAAAAGCTCGACTGGACGCCTTGATGTTTTCACGAGGCTTATTACCGACTACGGCAACACATTTGAGGATATACGCCCCGGCTATCGAGGGAAACTTTACGCAGAAATCGTTCCGTTGACCTTTCCGGTGGTCGTTCGCGAGGGTGTGAGATTGAACCAGCTGAGGATTCGCCTCGGGAACCCACCCCCCTCCGACAAAATGATCTCTGAACTGCACGAGCGAGAACCAATCGTTTACTTTCAAGATGAGTCGCCCGCGGAACCGCTCATATCAAAAGGGTTGAATCTGTCAGTCAGCCTCCTAGGTATAGGCTCGGAAATCATCGGGTATCGCGCCAGGCGGCATGCGCCGCCGATCGATCTTTCAAAGGTGAATTATTACGACGTAGCCGTTTTCTGGGAGCCCCTGTACAGGAATTCTGAGAGATCAATCGTTCTTCAGCCTGGGGAGTTCTATATTGTCGCATCTAAAGAAAAAGTGAGCATTCCTCCGCATATGGCTGCGGAGATGTTGACATTTGATCCCTCTTTTGGGGAATTTCGCGTCCACTATGCTGGCTTCTTCGATCCAGGTTTTGGTTGGAACCCCCAAAGGCCAACCGGTAGTCACGCGGTCTTGGAGGTCAGGTCGCATGAGGTTCCGTCATTGATCGAAGACGGCCAAGTTGTTGCCCGCCTAAACTACGAGCCGTTGCTCGCTCCGCCAGCGAAACTCTACGGCCAAGGGATCGGCTCTTCTTATCAATCTCAAAGCCTCACTTTAGGGAAGCATTTCAAGAAAATTGATCCAAGGCCGGGGCCATCCAGCTAGAAGCTTCCTGCAGTGCTCTTTGCGATCCCTTTGCGATTGGGAACGTCTCGAGCTGCGGTGCTTCGAACCGTGTTGGCCGCCGAGTTTTCGGATTCCCTGGTCCGAATTCGCGGTGGTGCTCGTCCGTCAGGACTCCTAAACGCGGAACGCCGCCCGCGGCGGGAAACCGGGGCGGCGTCGGAAGGGAGGACACGCGGGCTACTACCTAATCTTTTCCGTTGCGGCGGTCGTCGCGGTCCTGCAGCACGCAAAGGATGTTCACGCCGGTGGCGCGTTCGCTGGTGCCCTTCAACTCCTCCGCGAGCGCGCGAATGTGGCTGATAATCGCGTCCGCGCGCCCTTCCTCGAGGCGGGCGCGGCGGTTGCGGGCGCGTTCCACCCGCGGGCTGGGTGGGCCATCCATGTACGTGATCCGCTCCACATCATCGCTATCCGCATCCGGCGCCTCGTCATAATCGGCTTCGAGGGTCCGCAGCCAGCGGCGGTAGTCGTGCTTGAATTGGCGCGGCATCGCGTCTGGTAGGTGCGCGGGGCGCCCGCCCTCGGCGTAGACCTGGCTGTTGAGGAATTCCCACGCCTCCGCGGCTGTCGGGAGCTTCCCATTCGCATCGTTCGCAAAAGCATCTAGCGCGGCGCGCGCGGCATCTTCGGCGGCCTTGTTGATCGCTTCGCTTTCCTGTTGGTGTTTCGTCATCGTCGGCCCTCCTTGGCCACACCCACATTCGCTCTTGTCCCGCACCCCGATCAAGAAAAAACATCGCCTTAGAGCAAAAAAGCCGCCCGGGCGACCGGGCGGCTTCGTGGCGCGCGCGTTACAGCGCGGTCGCATCGAATTCGTGGATGCTGGCGAACGCGCCGCTGGCGCCGCGCGCCCAAACGCGGTACACCGCAGGGCACATCGGCTCGTGGCTTTTTTCCAGCTCGCGCATACGTCGCGCCATATCCTCCGTGGCCATCCAGCGCGCCTCGTCAAGCGAGCTCACGTTGGCGATCGGCTCGTATTGCCCGTCTTCGCTTTCCGCGATCAGCATCCCACTGATTTCCTGGTTGTTCGCCATCGTCGTTCGGCCCTCCTGTTGGCCAACACCACATTCGCTCTTGTCCCGCGGCGATGCAAGGGAAATATTGAACAACATCGGCTTAATACGAAAGCCAAAGAGCCGCCCATTTCCGGGGCGGCGTTTGAGCGCGCATGCGCGGCTACCAGCCAAGGGTAGGGGAACAGCCGTCCCGGCAGCCCCCGACGCCACTGAGCGCGTTTGTGGCGCGCGAGCGGCCATTCTCGTGGCCAAGCCGCCGGAACATTTTGGCCTCCGCGTGTTTCACCCTTCCACAACGCAAAAACGCCGCCCCGAGGAGACTCAGGGCGGCGTTTGGAGGGTTTCGGCGCACTACTTCGCGATGCGGTACGTGCGCTCCCCGGCGGCGTTCTTTGAGGATTCGATCTTCTCACCGCCCTTGCTGCCGAGGATGCTGATGAAGCCCCGGACGGTGTGACGCTGCCAGCCCGTCGTTTCCATAATTTCGGCCAGCGTCGCGCCCTTGGCGCGCTTCATCATCGCGATGACTTCCGCCTTCTTGTTGTGGCCGGCCTTAACGTCGTCGCGCACGACGCGCTTCTTGCGCGGGGTGGTCTCCTTGGTAGCCTTGCCCTTCTTCGACGCGCCCTTGGGCGCCTTGGGCGCGGGGGCGGGCTTCGTGGCGGCTAGCTCGGCGCTCGAAATCCCGGAGGCGGCGACACCCTCGGGCTTGGCGCCATTCGCCGGCGCCGGCGCCAGGCGCTGGACCGCCTGCCAGATCCGCCGCACCGCCGCCTTGCGGTTCGTGAATTTCTTCACTGGCTTCAAATCGTCGAAGGGGGTGACGCCCGCGAAACTATTCCAAAGTTCGATCAGGCGCTGCCCGCCCCAGCCGGCGGCGAGTTTGTCTAGCTCCTTTTCGCTCGCGAAGGCTTGCTGGTTTTCCGGGGTTTTGTCCAACGCCGCGGCGTGGGCGACGACGTTGTTTTGTGGGTCGATGGTAAATGTGGTCATAATCATTTTCTCCTTTGGCCGCTTGTACTTAGCGGTCATGACATTCATCGCTCTGGTCGAGGCCAAAGGCCAAGGCAATTCGACTGGAATCTGGCGATTTTTTTTCCATTGGAAGAAACCGCGCGCTGGAATCGCCTGGGCGGGCGTGCAGGTAGGCGCTGGTCGTGGCCACAGAACTATGGCCAAGCGTGGCCTGCACCAAATGAATCGGCGCGCCGTGGTCCAGGGCATGGGACGCATGGCTCTGCGATTGCCGCGAGCGCCTCGCGGAAGGAAGATTCAGGGGCCAAATGCGAAACGCGTTTTCGCATTTGTGGTGAGTTTCATTCCCTGGCGTGTGCTGCGGGGGATTAGTTGTGTCGGTCGGCTTCCCTTTTTATAAGTGCGACAAAACGCGGCGCGCTGTGGCACCAAGGCCATCCTGTCGAACGTCACCGACCTGAATGGCATCCGCATGGAACTGGCCGAATTGCCGCCCGATTCGCTGCACCGTCAAGCAATGGAGCGCTGGAAGGCATCGAACCCCGGGAAATAGACCGCCAGTTGAGGCGCCGGCGAGAGAAGCCGGAAGTCAGAAGTCAGAAGTCAGGAGTCAGAAGACCCAAGCCGGAAGTCAGAAGTCAGAATGGCCGCGCATCACGCGCCGGATTCTGACCCTGATGCTCAATGGACAAGCTGAAGCTTGTCCTACTGGCGCCCAAACAAGATTCCCGTTTCCACCTCGACAGGCTGGCCGCCCCTGTTGTGTTGCTTGAACCTCCATCGGCCGAGGGCATCGGTAATCGCCTTCGCCTCCTCCGCAGAGGCGCTGATAAAGTGAATGTGCTTCACCTTGCCGTCCTTGCCGATGATGATTCGGACGGGAATCCGGTTAAATTGATTTCCGCTAAGAACCGGGTCGACGCGCACAATCAAATTGTCGTCTTGCGCGTAATCCTTGATGCACACAGGGACAGTGCCGCCGCCGGTTCCTCCCGTGGGACTGGCTTCCGCGGGCAGCTTCATCCGGCTCATCTCCGGCATCAGAT
>DATDGT010000241.1:0-7663 GCA_036521975.1 Bryobacteraceae bacterium | reverse complement strand
CTACCACCAAGTCCAACGACAATGAAGCACGCCCACAAGGTGCCGCTAGCAATTTGGCCTTTGCTGCTCAGCGGGGCAGTGAAGGCGGATTATGAAATAGTAACGACAACTCTATAACAGTTATTTTTGCGGCCGGACTTAGCAACTCTTTCCACGTCAGCCCGCCGAGGCTCCAAAGATTCAGCATCCGTAAGTTTGATTTCCGCCAGACATATGTTGTTGCGCGGGAACCGCAAGTTGAGCGCTTGCTGCCCGAGCGTGCCTACACCGCTGCGTTCTGCTTCGGGGCGAGCCTACGGCTGCAAATACCGTGACAAGTCCTCGGGGCGGATGCAATGAGCCAGCGCCGTCTCGCGGCTGATGCGGGCTGCGCGGACCAGGTCCGCGAGCGACTGCTCCATCGTGATCATGCCATCGCCGCGCCCCGTGGAAATCGCGGAATACAGTTGGTGGTCGTCGCCTTTGCGGATGAGGCTGCGAACGCCGCTGGTGGCCATCAGGATCTCGACGGCGGGAAATCGCGAGTCGCCCGTCGCCGAGGGTACCAGTTGCTGCGCCACCACCGCCAGAAGAGCCAGCGAAAGCTGCTGCCGGATTTGCGGCTGGTTGGCCAAGGGGAAGGCATCCAGAATCCGCGAAACCGCTTGCGAGGCGTCGTTGCTGTGCAGTGTGGAAAGCACCAAATGCCCGGTTTCGGCGGCCGTCAGAACCAGGGCCATGGTTTCCGGATCGCGCATCTCGCCGACCAGAATTACATCGGGATTCTGCCGCAGAAGCCCGCGCAGCGAACCGGCGAAGTTCACCGCGTCGCTTCCGACCTCGATCTGCTCGACAACGGATGCACGATTGGAGTGGAGGAATTCCACCGGATCTTCGATGGTAACCACGTGATCGCGGCGATGCGTGTTGATCAGATCCACCAGCGCCGCGAGCGTCGAGCTCTTTCCGCAGCCGGTCGGACCGGTGATCAGCACCAAGCCCTGGCGCGCCTCGGCCATGCGGCGCAGCGTGGGCGGCAGCCGCAGCGATTCCAGCGTGGGGATCTTTTCCGGCAACAGGCGCAGACTGCCCGCCACCGTCCCGCGCTGGTAGTGAATATTCGAGCGGAATCGGCCGATCCCTTCGCGGGTGAAACAGAAATCGGTGTTCTTGGCGCGCTGCAACTCCTGGCTCTGGGCCGATGTCAGCAGCGGCAGCAGAAGACGGCGTGTGTCGTCGCCGGTCAACGGCGCACCCACCGACTGAGACAGGGTGCCTCCCACCCGGAACATCACTGGAGCGCCCGCGATCAATAGGACATCGGACACGCCCCGCCGAACCGCGTGCGACAGCAGAGAATCGAGCGAGGCGAGATTCTCCGGCTCCGGCTGAGGTGGCTGCTTCGCTCCCGGAACCGCGCGATTCAGCTTCTCAACGATCTCCGAAAGATCCTTGTCGTAACCCGCCACGACTCCAGTGTACGCGCCCGCTTCCGGCTCAGAGGGCACCCCGTCGCGGCTCGGAATGGGATGTTTGCGGTCAAGTACTCACGCTGAGCCGCCCAATACCGGCGGCGCACGAAATCCGGAAGAAAATCCACGCTCGCCCGCAACGTGGTGGATACCTTCAGCCTCACGTCAACTCCAATGCGCGAATCCCATCGCGCTTCCGGTTCCGGCTTCGGAGCGGTAACAAGCCACATAATCCAGCAGAGTCATTTTCAGCCCGGCTTCGGCCATCGCGCCAGCGACGACAATCCAGTTCTTGATCTCCGATGTGCCGGATTGAAACATGTTCTCGTGGAATACGGAGAGAGCCGCGCTATCGCCGCATTCCAATGCGTCCAGGACCTCGCGGTCGAATTCTTCATCGACGACGAAATGCGTCAATCCCCCCGAGGCGATCAGGGCGATGCTTAACTGTTCGGGCCACGAGAGAACGGCCCGCGCCAGGGCTCGCCCGAAATCGTAGCAGCGCCCCGCCGAGGGCTGATTCGGCGGATAGAAGGTGTTCACGAACACCGGCACGTGCGGAACGGGTTTATCGCGCATGATGCGGCGGTAGACGAATCCGTAGGCGTGCGGGGCGGCATTCGATCCAATCGCGCCGATGGGATACTTCGTGAGCTGCGCGACGTCGAACCCTTCGCCGATCAGGCTTTCAATGGCGTGCCGTCCGAGAACCGGCAAGCCGGGATATTCGGTGTAGACGGGCGGCGTCCGGTCAGCTTCCGCGCGTGCCACAGCGGGATTGAGCTTCGCCAGAAATTCAGGGGAGCGCGGATGACCCTCCACATATTTGCCCCAGAAAACGGCGAAAGCCGGAACGTGATCTTCGTGGAAGATTTCCATCTGATCGTTTCCCACTACAACGGCAGCGTCAGGCCGATGAGCCTCGAAATAATCCCCCAACCGCCGGATGGCTGTCTGACACCGCGCGTGGCGCTGGGCACAGACTTCAGGCGCGATTTGCGAGGCGAGATCCGCACCCTTTTGGAGCTCCACCATCTGGTCGAACGTATAAACGCCCCCTTTGAAGTGGTGTTTCGGATTCGCGCGATCCGCCGGGACGCGATCTTTCCAATATTCCGGCGGAATGGAGAGCATCGGGCCGTGCGAAGTTCCCAATCCGAACACGATGCGAGCCATACCGCGATGTTCTCACAAGCCCCAAATGGTATGCTCAGTTCATGCGGCGGCGCACCCTCATCCGGGCGGCTTGGGCGGCGGCCGGCGCGGCCATCCTGGCGGGCACGCTCTGCGCGCAGCTTCCTTTCCGTGAATATCCGGGGATCGAATATAACGATTTTCCACTGCCCGCCAATTACCAGGAGAAAACCGAATATGCGTTCGCGCGCTTAATGTATCCGCAATATCCGGGTGCGCGCGGCGGCTTCGGCTTCGGTTTCCGGGGCGGCGCGGATTGGAAGCACGGCTACTCCATGTGGACGCAAGATTATCCGCGAGCGGACCGGCATTTCATGCAGGCGTTGCGGCGGCTGACGCGCGTCCATGCGCGCTCGGCAGAGCAGCCCGTGGATCTGGACGACGGCGACGACGTTTACAACTGGCCCTGGTTGTACGCGGTGCAGCCGGGCACCTGGCGGCTCACCGACGCTCAAGCGGCCAAGCTTCGCGATTACATTCAGCGCGGCGGATTCTTCATGTGCGACGATTTCTGGGGCGAGCAGGGCTGGGAAGTGTTCGAAGAGAGCTTCCAGCGCGTTTTCCCAGACCGCAAGGCGGTGGACATCGACGATCGCGATCCCATTTTCCACACCGTTTACGACCTCAACGACCGGTATCAAGTTCCCGGCGCCCGCTATCGCGGCACCGGCATCACCGAGAAATGCGCGGGGTGCCCGCCCGCCTGGCGCGGCATCTACGACGACAAGCATCGGGTGATTGCCGCGATGACCTTCGATTCCGATCTGGGCGATTCCTGGGAGTGGGCGGACGATCCCACCTACGAAGAGAAATTTTCGGCGCTCGGCATCCGCATAGGGATCAACTACATCGTGTACGCGATGACCCACTGACGGGCGCGCCAAGTACGCCAGATCCGCGGCTGTTTCTATTCCCCTTTATCTGTTGGTCAAATAGCGGAAGCCACTACCTCCCGCACTCCAGATCTCGCGTCCTTGCGAATCCCGAAGCACTATCCGCAGGCCAGCTTGATTAGCAGACCGCCATCTCAGATCGGGGGCGACAGTGAAGGTCCCAACTGTCCGATTCATGTCGTCAACAAGAGTGACGCTTTGAGTTCGAATTTCTTTGGTGGCAGTGGATTGATCGTTCTGTGCAAAAGCAGATGGTGGTGTGATGTAACGCGTGAGCGTTCCACCGAGAATTCCGCCGAGGAGTGCAAGAACGATGCTGCATTTTTGGTTCATTGAGGTGATTCTCCGCTCTCCATCATAATATTGCGTTCGTCCCCTACGGCGGGCGTTTTCCCCAACGTATCGACAGGTCCGAAGAAAAATATGATTTAATGAGTGGCTGCAAGGGAGGATTCATGAGACTTGCTCTCGCCACTGCCGCCACGATCACCTGCCTGTTCGCGCAGGAGAATTCCGCGCCAAACCCGTATCGCACCATCGAAAACTGGGCCCAGCTTCCCGCGGGCCGGATGTGGGGCTCGACCAGCGCCGTCGAGATCGACCGCGATGGCCGAAGCATCTGGGTCGCCGAAAGATGCGGCGCCAACAGTTGCGCCGGCAAAACCGACGATCCCGTCCTCAAATTCGACCCCTCCGGCAAGCTGGTGAAGAGCTTCGGCTCGGGGTTGATGATCTTCCCGCATGGAATTTGCGTCGATCAAGACGGCAACGTTTGGGTCACCGACGGCCAGGCCTCCCGCGATGGCAAAGTAGGATTTCAAGTATTCAAGTTCTCGCCTGACGGGAAGATCCTGATGACGCTCGGCAAACCGGGCGGCGACCCCAACGATCCGGCATCGTTCAATCAACCCGACGATGTCGCCATCGCGCCCAATGGAGATATTTTCGTCTCCGAAGGCCACAACGCCAACATGGGGAGCGCGCGCATCGTGAAATTCACCAAGGACGGGAAGTTCATCAAGGCGTGGGGCAAGCACGGCTCCGGTCCGGGCGAATTCGAAGTGCCGCATGCCTTGGCGTTCGATTCCCAAGGGCGTCTTTTCGTCGGCGACCGCGCCAACAATCGCATCCAGATCTTCGATCAGGACGGCAAGTTCCTTCAGGAATGGAAACAGTTCGGCCGCCCCAGCGGAATCTACATCGATAAGAAAGACGTGATTTATGTGACCGATTCCGAATCGACCGATAAGCAAGGTTACGGCTATAATCCGGGATGGAAGCGAGGCATTCGAATCGGCAGCGCCAAGGACGGCAAAGTGACGGCGTTCATCCCCGATCCGCTCGTGCCCGCACCGGGTGCGGCCCTGCCTGGCACCAGCACCTCCGAAGGCGTGGCCGCCGATGTGGACGGCAACGTCTACGGCGCGGAGGTCGGCTCGAAGTCTCTCAAGAAATACGTCAAGAAATAGCTAAGTACCCCTTCTTCATAAGTAAACTAACGTATTATTCGGGTTGAAAAGGCACCCTCGTTTATGCGATCTTGCTGGGCAGGTGTTACCCTACCTTGAAAACCCACCAGCGATGGCGGTTGCCCTTTAATCCGGCTTCCCGTTGTACGAGTGTTCCAGACGCGCATTGACATCGCCTTGTTGCTTCAATGACTGGCCATGAGGCAGCGTCCCGGTCGGAACAGGGTTCAACCGCGCGAGTTTGCCCGCGATCGCCGGCACCGCGAGCATCTTTGCGTAGATCTGGCGCGCCAGATATTGGTGACCCTGATCGTCAAAATGACCCGGCGTTTCCGGGAAATTCTCGGTGAATCCCTGCCATATGAACATGCCATCCTTAGTTGTGACCGGCAGTTTCTCAAAGTCTTCCACCAGGTCGATGAAAACCACGCCTCGTTTTGGAGATTCCTCTCTTAGAAACTGCCGCCACAGATCCGACGGGCCTCCAGGGGCGTAGTCGTCGTGCCTGGTCGGCAGATACACCAGCGCCAGTATACCGTTCTTGCTCTTCTCCATTGCCGCCAGATCGTCCATTAACTTAAGCACCAGCACGCGTTCCTCATCCGTGGGGACTTCCGGACCCTTGACGCTCGACCCCTTGATCCGGTCCATCAAGTCGCCGACAACGGTAACGAACCGGAATTGTCTCAACGGATTTGGCTTCTGCGCTAAAAAGTGGAGCAGCGACGGACGTTGGGCCACGAAAGCCCGGGTGGACACTATCTCACCATTCCGCACCTGCAACATGGGTTTTCCGTATCCACTCATGACAGTGTAATGCATGCGGCGTATATCGTCGGTGATGAAGGCGAGAAGGTGAACGTCGCGGTCCAAAGCCGCGCCGGCGCGCTTGTATTTCAAATACATCTGATCCACGCCGTACCCGGCTTCGCCGATATTGACGGTTTGCAGCCGGCTGTCCAAGGTCTCCAATACCTGGCACCAGGCATGATCGTTGGCGACTCCATCCCCGAACGTTTGCGAGTCCCCGGAGCAGACGACTCGCAATTTGCCGGCTGGAATGCCGTCTGTCGTTGCCGAATCGGCCCGGAACCCTCGCGAGTTGGTCTTCAGATATATTCCGGGCGCATAGTAGTCCTTCTCGAAACAATTGGGGACGCTGACCCATCCGAGCTCGCTGTCGAATAGCACGTGCACCTCGGACAAGCCCCTTGGCCGCGCCTGAGCGGGAAGCACCGTATAAGCCACAAATATGATGCTGGAAATTCCCTCCACAATCACGAAAATGAGAGCGCACAACAACGCTCCCTGAAGGGTTCTTTTGACCAAGGGTATGTAACCTCCCGATTCCCGGCCCAAGAGAGCGGCCGAGCGACCAAACATAATTAGCATTTCAGATGCCTTGTCCGGTCAGGTTTCGGCGCTTGTTGGTGCATGAGAGCCAATGCATACAGCGGCTTCCGCGATTGCCACTTTGTTTCCGGCAGCAACTGCTTCTAAAAGCCGGACGTGCCCTCAAAAAGCGCGCCCGTGGGGGTTTCCTCGTGTTGTGGGCTCGTAGTCAGGTCAGTTCCGCCGATCAGAAGAATCACGAGATCGGCATGGATCAGACCTGGCAGCCGCTGTATCAGCATCAAATGTTAGATCGCGGTCATGCCGTCGATGCCCGCATTTCCGACCCACACCGGATGGTCTGTTCGCTACGCGATCAACCGCTCCATCAACAAGTGCGTCCATACTTCCGAATCGTCCAAGCCGTGGTGCTCGCTCCGATTGCCAGGATGGAATACGCCGTGCCCTGCTGCGGGGGCATCGGCCCGCGGATCCCGAGTTCGTTGATCGTCACCATCTTGCTTCCCGCGACGCCGGGATACTCTTTCGGATCCACAGTGAAAACGTACCGGCCGGGCCGCGCCCATGGAACCAACATGCGCGGAACCGGGGGCAAGACAATCCGAAAAGATATTCCCAAAAGGATCAGCATCGCGTAAGTGGTGTACACGCCGCATAGCCCTGTGGCCATGCGCTGTGCAACACGCGAGTGGCCCCGTCCCCAAACCACAAGCCCAGAGCGGCCACGATCCAGAGAAAGGCCCGGCGACGGCGGTATCGACATTTGCAAAACGGAAGGGGATCAACTGGCGAAACCAGCCTCGGAGGACGTCGGCCAACAGCAGCGCAGGCAGTAGCAGATGGAAGAAGTATGCGATCGGCTTAGACGGCGTCTCTAGTCTTGCGGGATCCGCTGCGCTACCTCAGATCGGCCTGCTATAACGCGTAGATCCGGAGTGCAAGCACACCGATGGTCTCCTCCAGGAGATTCGTGCCAGCGGCTTCCGGGGGACTTCGGTGGGAGGATTTTCGGCTCGGTTCCGCAAGATTGGAGAGTAATCCCATTGTTTCGGGCGTCAACGCCCGACCACTCAGCCGTCGGCGCCAGGGCACGCCTACGACTGCCGCGCCGCCGGCATACCCACGCCCACGATCTCCCGATAAGATGTGCTGGTCAGATCAGTACTTGAACGAAGCCTGACGGCAGACGCTTCGCGTGCGTGGTCGACGGATGCGTTTGGCGATCGGTAGCAGTAATGTCGGGTCACAAGGAGGTCCTTGTGACCCATCTAAGAAAAATAACGCTCGAGGAGCTCGTGCGTCG
>DATDGT010000240.1:0-18349 GCA_036521975.1 Bryobacteraceae bacterium | reverse complement strand
TACCACCAAGTCCAACGACAATGAAGCACGCCCACAAGGTGCCGCTAGCAATTTGGCCTTTGCTGCTCAGCGGGGCAGTGAAGGCGGATTATGAAATAGTAACGACAACTCTATAACAGTTATTTTTGCGGCCGGACTTATACGACTTTTGGCGGCTTAATCGCCCTGCAGAACCTGGTGAACGGGAAGACGCCTCCTTCCATCGTGAGCATCAGCTACGGAGAATGCGAGGCCGAAAACGGTGCGGCCGCGAATGCCGCGTTCAATTCGGTGTACCAGCAGGCGGTGGCGGAAGGTATTTCGGTCTTCGTCGCGGCCGGCGACGAAGGAGCGGCAAGTTGCGATGCGGGCGCGAACGGAGCGACGCACGGCATCGGTGTGAGCGGCTTCGCATCCACTTCCTATAACGTCGCGGTGGGCGGCACCGATTTCGGGGATACCGCCGCCGGCACAAACAGCTCGTACTGGAGCAGCACCAATTCCGCCAATTATGTTTCGGCGCTGTCTTACATCCCCGAAGTTCCATGGAACGACTCGTGCGCCAGCTCGCTGATTGCCGGCTTCTTCGGCTTCACCACGGTATACGGCAACACCGGCTTCTGCGCCAGCCGGACAGCCCAAGCCTATGGGCTACTCGAGGTCGTCGCGGGGAGTGGAGGACCAAGTGGATGTGCAAAGGGCAGCCCCGCATCCAACGGCGTTGTTGGCGGCACGTGCAGCGGGTATTCGAAACCGTCCTGGCAGAGCGGCGTCGCCGGCATTCACAGCGATGGCGTGCGCGATATTCCGGACGTATCCCTGTTCGCCGGCGCCGGCCTGTGGGGGCACTATTACGTCATGTGCTGGTCGGATGTGCGGAACGGCGGCGCTCCCTGCACTGGCGCTCCTAGCACCTGGGGCGGCGCGGGTGGAACCTCCTTTGGCGCTCCCATCATGGCGGGAATTCAGGCGCTGGTTAATCAGCGTCAGGAACGGGCGCAGGGCAATCCCAACTATGTGTATTACAAGCTAGCGGCTAATTCCGCGAATATCTGCAACTCCTCCGGCACAATCCCCAGCGGCTGTATCTTCCATAACGTCACGAAGGCCGATAACGACGTGAACTGCGGAGGCAGTGAGAACTGTTACGGCGCTTCGTCTTCGGGGCGAGGCTCAGGATTTGGCAACTCGTCTGGCTCAAGCCTGAATGGAGCCCTTTCGACCTCGGATCAATCGTTCCTTCCGGCGTACACGGCTTCGACGGGGTGGAACTTCGCGAGCGGACTGGGCACGACCAACGCGTACAATCTGGTGATGAACTGGTCTTTCGGCCAGTGAGAAATCGTCTTACCGCTGCGGCGGCGTGTTGGCCATAGCGCAGCGGCATACCTGTTCACAAAACGGCGGCTACTCCAATGCGAATGCATTGAGGCCGGAGCTGACCACAACTAGGTACTGCTTGCCGTTGCGGCCTTTGTAGGTCATCGGATTCGTGTGGCCCTCCGCATCAAGCTTCTTCTCCCATAACACTTTCCCGGTTCGCGAATCAAAAGCGCGGAACCGTTTGTCGATGGTTCCGGCGATGAACACGAGACCTCCCCCGGTAACGATTGGTCCCCCTTGCCCGAACGATCCCGTGTTGTGAATGCCCTTGGCTTCCATTTCATCGCTCGTGCCCAGCGGAACGCGCCATGCGAGGTCCCCGGTGTTGGCATTGACCGCCATCAGTTCGGCCCACGGCGGGGGTTGACATGGCAACTGTGTGGCTGGGTTCCAAAACCGTGCGTTGAAAGAACCCAATCCCAGCGGACTGAAGCGCCGGTAGGCGACGCCGTCGCCCGCCGGCGTCTTGTCCAGGCGTCCCATGCCGCCCACGTTACGTGAATTTACAAAGACGTAGCCCAGACGGGGATCGATGGCAACTCCGCCATAATTCGGCCCACCCTGCTGTCCCGGAAAAATGATTCGGATTTCTTTGGTGCTGTAGGGCGTGTATGGACCTTCATTGTGAATCCCGCCGATTTTCGCGACTAGGTCCCGGCAGAACTTTTCGTGTTCCGGCTCACCCGTGAAGATCTCATTCGGCTTGACACCGGTGCGCGCGAGGGGTGGAGGTTTTGTGGGGAATGGCTGCGTAGGCGAGGCCTCCTCCCCGGGGACGTCGCTCTGCGGCACGGGTCGTTCTTCGACGCCGTACAACGATTTGCCGGTTTCGCGATCTAGGAAGAACATGAGGCCGGGTTTAGAAACGGCCACGACCACGGGGACTCTTTTCCCATCGTGAACCACGTCCATCATCGATGGCGAGGCTTCGGCGTCGTAGTCCCAAACGTCGTGGTGCGTTAGCTGGAAGTACCAGCGAACTATGCCCGTCGCGGCATCCAGCGCCACAATCGATGAGGAATACAGATTGTTTCCATGTCTCGCCCCGCCGTAATATTGAGCGGCGGGCTGACCAACCGGCAAAAAAATGAGACCTCGCTGCGCATCCACGGTCCCGGCGCCCCAGTTCGCAGGCGAGCCGGCTGTAACCCAGTTGTTTGGGGGCCAAGTATCATAACCGCTCTCGCCCGGATGCGGTATCGTATGAAACGTCCAAACGAGTCTGCCGGTGTGGAGATCCCACGCGCGCACGTCCATGGCCGGGCCGTCAGGGTCGTCTTCCTTTCCTTGCGCGCCGGTGATGATCAGGTTGCGATAAATAATGCCCGGCGAGCCCATGTGATACGCCGCGTCTGGGAATTTGTCCGCGACTCCGGGCCGCAGGTCTACTGCGCCTTCGTTCCCGAATCCGGGAACGAGTTTTCCAGTTTTTGCGTTCAAGGCGATCAAATGGCCATCGCTGGTACCGGCCAGAATCGCAGGTGGACTCGCCTTGTCTCCCGCCCAATACGTGACCCCGCGCAGAGGGGCCGCTACTTTGCCTAAATCGTATTTCCAAATCTCTTTTCCTGTTTCCGGCTCGAGGGCGACGATACTTCTATGAACCGTCGGAGAATACAGGACGCCGTTGACCATAATTGGCACTGCTTCGGTTCCGCTCAACACGCGGTTGGCCGGATTCAGGTCAACGCCGGCGGGATCGATACCGTATTGCCAGGCCAGTTTGAGCTTTGCGACATTCGTCGTGTTGATTTGCGCCAGGGGCGAATATCGTTGGCCGCTCGGGTCGTGGGCGTACACCGGCCAATCCGTCTGGCTGTAAAGCAACGAACCGAAAATGAAAGTCAATGGTGCAAAAGCTCGCATGATTGTCGCCGATGAGCAAGCGCATTACTTACCAGACGTTCCGCGCCCCGCCGGCTCCCGAATCGACGTCGGACCTGAGCGGCGGCTCACTTGGTGGTGGGTCCCTTACCGGCGGCTTCCTGCTCAGCCACACGAGCTCCGCGAAGGGTATTCGCTAATGGATAGTTCGCTTCGTGACACGCGTATTCGTACATTAGCCCGTTGACCTTGGCGACCGGCATCTCGCCCGACCATGGTTTGGTCCACATCCCCGGATCTTCCACGGTGAATTGGTACAACATGGTGTCCTTGTCGACGCGCGTCAGGCGCTCGATCACGTGTAAGTTCTGGGCCCCGGCGAACGGAGTCTGATCGGTGAAGTTGGTGGTATCAATCACCAGCGTGTCGCCTTCCCAATGACCGATGGAGTCCCCATACCACTGGCGGATGTCAGGGGGCAAGTGTGGGCGTCCATTGATCGGAATGACCCGGGCGTCGTGGATCATTTCGGTCTCGAGGACTACGTACCCGGCGCCTTGCACAATCTGGAAATTATTGTTGTAGCCGGCCGTAAGCAAGGGCGGCCCAACATTGGGCCGCGCCAGGCAGCGCGCACCCAGCGGCCGGTTTTCGGGACCATCGAATTCGTGGCCCCTGGCCTTGTCTTGGGTAGCAGCAATTCGCTTGCGAGCCTCGGCGGTGAGCGGAGGCTTAACACCTTCGGGGCCGATGATCAGCGAGGTCCGCAGGTTCCAGGCAATCTTCTGCTGGGCTCGGTCCAGCCCATATTCGCTGAAGTCGTAATGAACATCGTCCGCGGTGCCAGGTTCGGTGGGGCGGCCCTCCTCTTCATTGAGCGCCAAGCGTTCGCCTTCTTTCTTCTGGGCAGCCGCGAGTTCCCCTTCGGTATAGAATTCCTTGGCGCCAAGTCCCTTGGGCCGCTCCAGAGGCGTGGGGCTGTTGTTGGTCCACACCCCCTGAAGATCGGGATGGCCGTCCGGCGCGCGCGGCGGCGTATAGCTTTTTTTGCCCGCATCTGTCGTGGTCTTCGCTGCCGGGGCCAGGGCTTGGCCGGCAGCAAATCCGCTGACAGCAGCTAGAACGGCGTAGAATGTGCAAGATCGGCAGAGCATGTTTTCCCCCTCACGTGTTTGATGCTACATGGCGCGTGTTCCGGTGTCAACGCGGGTGCGGAACACGTACTGCTGGGCCGCCTCCGCCGGCTCGAAAAATCTACTTTCCTACGTGGGACCGAACCGTCCGGGGCGGTCACTCGCGGCTAGAAGCCGCTCGTGGTTGCGCGCTTGCCGGCGAGGCCGACCAGGCGCGCCTCACGGCTGCAGCGCGAACGTCCACACCGAACCTCCCGCCGGCACCTTCTGTGCCGCGTAACGTGAGGCCACGATGCCGCCCAGTCCGGAGACCACGGTGACATATTGACGGCCTTTGTGGGTATAGGTAATGGCGGTGGAATTGACGCTCGAACTGGTCTTGAATTGCCACAAAGTTTTTCCGCTGCTCGCGTCGAGCGCCACGAACTCCCCTGTCAACAGGCCAGTAAACACCAGTCCGCCACTGGTGGCAAGCATCCCGGCCGAGCTGGGCAGATCCATCAGCGGTACCTCCCACTTCTTCTCCCCCGTCAGCGGATTGATCGCCGCAAAATGGCCGACGACATCGCCCGGATTGATCACAACGGGCCGGGCGACAACGCCCGTCGAATCTTTGCCGAGAACGGGCGGCTTGGGATCCGCGAGCTTCTGAATCCGAGGAATATTGAACGTGCTCGCGAAAATCAAGCCGCCCGCCGGATCCAGGGCGATGGGCACGGCGTTGGTTCCCCGCGAAGGCCAAATCTCCACTTCTTCGCCGGCGGCGAAACGCTTGAACACGTCGGTTAGCTCGGGCCTGCCCGTTTTCAGATCGATCTCCGTCGCCCAGTTCACTTTGACGTAGGGATGGGCGGCGATCAGTTTGCAATTGGTTCGATCCAGCACATACAGGAACCCGTTCTTGTTGGCTTGAATCATGACCTTGCGAAGCTGGCCCGCGACCGGGATATCGGCCAGCAACTGTTCATCGGTGGCGTCCACGTCGTAGACGTCGTTGGGTGTGTATTGGTAATAACAAACCACCTCGCCCGTCTTGGGACGAATCGCCAATACGCTATTGGTGAACAGGCTATCCAAACTCCCGCGCGGCCGCGGATCGTACGGCTCGGCGTTGCCGGTTCCCCAATAAACCAGGTCGAGCTGTGGATCGTAGGAGCCCGAACGCCACGTCGGACCGCCGCCCTGCGACCACGCCTCGCTGTTCTTGGGCCACGTTTCCGAACCGGGTTCGCCCGGCGCGGGGATGGTGTACCGTCGCCAAAGCTTTCTTCCGGTATCGGGGTCCCATCCGTCCAAAAATCCGCGCGTGGTGGATTCGCCGCCCGAGACGCCCGAAATCAGCACGCCATTGGCGACGATCGGACCGCCGGTCGCATAGAACCCGTCCTTCATATCTGCGAATTTTTGGTTCCACAGGATTTTGCCGGTCTTCATATCCAGCGCGAGCAAATGATTGTCGATGGTCACTCGAAACAGCTTGCCGTTGTAGATGGTCGCGGCGCCGCGATTGATAGCCGTGCGTGTCACCCCCGGCTCGAGCTCCACCGGCGTGCGCCAAATCTGGCGACCGGTCTCGACGTCAATCGCGAAGCTCCATTTACCGTTGACCAGGTACATCACGCCGTTGTAAACGGTCGGCTGTCCAAGCTCGCCTTCGTCGTTCATCAGGCTCGAGCTCCAGATAGGGACCAGGCGTTTGACGTTCGACTTGTTGATCTGCTTGAGCGAACTGTAGCTCTGACGGCTGTAACCCATGCTTTGGGTCAGCACGTTTTCGGGATTCTTGCCGTCGTTGGTGAGGTCCTGGGTGGTTTGGCACCATCCTGTGGCGGTCCACAGGCCCAGCAACGTTAGCAAGCAGCGCTTTTTCATGATTCGTCTCCCGGCTTCGACCAGCCTATCAAACCGTAATCCGTCCGTAGCGTGACCGCCCCGCGAGAGACGCTTTTGGAGGGCGGACTTTATTAGTCCGCGCGGGATTTGAGTTCCGCCTGGCGAGCGAGGCTAAAGCCTCGCCGGGAGTTTCTACATTTCGTGCAGTTGTGTTGCCCAAGATGGTAGTACAGGCTTTTAGCCTGTGAATCCGCGATCCATTAATCGCCCCCCCATGGAAACCCGCAATTCGCGGGAGCACGGAATAACCGAAGGGTATTTCCGCCATCAATAGATTCCGGCCCATTCAAGTCAACATCGGCACGATGGCCGTTTGCCGATAGCATACGTACATGGTTGATCGCGACTCAGTGTTCCACGTGGAACATTCAAACGTTCAATCGTTAAGTTCCACGATCAATCGATCGCAGCCGCATGAAAGCCCATTTCACCTTCATTCTGGTTCATTCTGCCTTTCATCTGATCCCAAAAATTTCGTTTTCGCGATCAACCGATCGTGGCTGCACAGGCCAAAACATGTGCCACCACCCTGCCGAACCTCACTGCACGAAATGTAGAAACTCCAGAGCGAGGCTCAAGCCTCGCGCGGGCTGAAGCCCGCCCTCCATTACGCGCGGGCATCCGTATCCCTTTCCGTGGCATGCCGGGATACTGGACTCCTTAGTGACAAACTAAGTGAGATCTGGGCTTGAATCGTCGGAGGAATCTGAATTGTGCGGAGTACTAGAACTGTTTAAAATCGATCTTGAGGCTAATAGAGGAAGTTATGGATCTCACGGAAGCGCCGGCCAGCGACCCCATCGAGTCGAAGCACACGAACAACGGGATGGTGCGGATCATGATCGCCGACGACCATCCGATCGTGCGCGATGGCCTGAAAAAATTGCTTCGGCTCGAAAGCGATTTCGAAGTCGTCGCCGAAGCGGGCGATGGCGGCGAGGTCCTCAACATGGTGACCCAAACCGATCCCGATATTCTCCTCCTCGATTTGAGAATGCCGAATCTGGACGGCCTCGGCGCACTGCAAGCGCTTCAGCACTCCAATCGGCGCACGCGTGTGATCGTTCTGACGGCGTCGGAGGACAAGAACGAATTTGTGCAAGCGATGAAGCTGGGATGCAGCGGGATCGTGCTCAAGCACACCGCGCCGGAGCTGATCGTCAAAAGCATTCGCAAAGTCCACTCCGGCGAGATCTGGCTGGATTCCCACACCACCGCGGCGGTGATGCAGCAATTTTCCACGAACTTGGCTACATCTCGCGGCGCAGGCCCCGCACGCGAGCGGAATCCGCTTTCGACACGCGAACGCGAGATCGTGTCCCTGGTGGCGCAAGGCTACAAAAACAAGGAAATGGCGGAGAAGATGTTTATCAGCGAGCAGACGGTGAAGAATCACTTGCACAACATCTTCGATAAGCTGGGCGTCTCCGATCGGCTAGAGCTGGCTCTCTACGCTATTCACCGCGGCCTCCATCTCAACGGCGATTCCCCCTCCGTGCAAAAGTGACGCGCGAAAATAGCGGCTCCCTTCCAGCCGGCGCCAAGCCGATTCCCGGCCCTGTGCTATTCTCACGGTTCAGTGGTATTGCTGTTTGGCGGTGGATCGGTTTGGGCAGGCCGTAAACCTGCGGCGGGTTGGAAACGTGGGAAACGCGCCTCTTGCGCCGATCGCCAATTGTTTCCTCTGGCGGCGCTGGCGGTCGGGTGCTGCTACGCCCAAACTCCCCAGAAAGTGATCGACGAATACGTGCGCGCCGCCGGCGGCGCTAAGGCTCTGGCGCAAATCCGGACAGAAACCATCGCCGCGAATCTCACTGACGAATCCTCCCGCCAGACTGGTTCCTTTTCGCTGATCTCCAAAGCTCCGGACCGTTTCTATTCCGAAATCGTGATCGAGCCGCACCGGGAAGTGCGCGCTTATAACGGCATGTCGGCCTGGGGACAGGATTCGGCTTCGGGAGAGGATTTGGCCTCGGGAAAGGATTCAGAAGGCGCTCGAACTCTCACGGGAGCGGCGGCCAAAAGCGCCGAAGCCACGGCCCGCTACTGGAACAGCCGCCTCCTGGATTTGAAAAGGGCCAAAATCGCCGCGCAATTCATGGGAATCGAACGGGTGCGGGGACGGGACGCTTATCGAATTCAAATGACGCTCGAAGCCGGCGTTGCACGCCAGGTTTTCTTCGACACGGAAACTCATTTGATCGTCCGGGAAATCGCGGGCCCCACCCCTGGAGAAGAACAGTTCGATTATGGGGATTACCGGCCGGTCCAGGGAGTTCAAACGCCATTTGAAATCGGCCTACGCCACGAAGGCCGCTCCTACAAGCTTTCCGTGACGCGCGCGGAATTCAATGCTCCCCTGGACGATTCGATCTTCGACTTCCCGCGTCTCCAACAAGAGCCGCTGCCCGATCTCAAGACCTTGTTTCTCGATGTCACGCGAAACCAAAATGCCATCGAGGCCCTGCAGAAGCAATACACTTGCCATGTAACTACCGAAGAGGAACAAACCGACGGGAAGACGCAGGTAAAATCCCGAAAGATCAAGGAGTACGAAGTCTTCAATATCGCCGGCGACGAGGTGAGGCGCTTGCTGGCAATCGACGGCAAACCGCTTACGGGCGACGAGAAGAAGAAGGAAGACGAACGGTTCAACAAGGAGTTCGACAAGGAAACCAGGAAGGAGGCCGAGCTCGCCCGCGATCCCAAGAGACAGGAGAAGGAGGAAGCGAAAGACGAGCAGCAGCTTTCGGATCTGCTGCGCGCGATCCGCTTCCGCAATCCCCGCCGCGAGCGATTCCGCGGCCAGGACGTGATCGCGGTGGATTTCGGCCCGAACCCCGATTACAAGCCCACGAAATTAATGGAAAAGATCGCCCAAAGAGTGGTGGGTGTGGTCTGGATCGACGCTCAGGCTCGCGACATCGCCCGGCTGGAGGCGCATTTCAGCGATTCGGCCAAGGTCGGCGGCGGGATCGTGGCGTCCATCGACAAAGGCTCGAATCTGGTTTTCGAGCAGGCCAAGGTGAACGGCGAAGTGTGGCTGCCGGTGTACGCCGAGGTCCATCTCGCTGGACGGGTGCTGTTCCTGAAGGCGAAATCCAATCAGATCGACCGTTATTCGGACTACCAGAAGTTTCACGCGGAGTCGCGCATCGTCGCGACGGAGAATTAAGGCAGCAGCGACCGCTATTCGGAGAGCAGCGGCTTTAGATACCGCTCAGCCTCTTCAAGAAATTCCTGCGCCTCCCGGACGGCGTTCTGGGCAGCGGCGCGGTCGATGCCGGAGTAAAGGTCATAATCCCCCGACTCACGGTCGTCCTTAAGGTTATTGAGATACCGGCCAAACTTGCCGGGAATGCGGCCCGCCCTGGCGAAATGCAGGCCGAAGAGGGAAGCGACACCTCGATGAGTGTGGCCTTCCAGGCCCTCGGACTTGAGGAGCGCCTGGGCGGCATGAAACGCGGCGTAATAGGCGCGCGAAGCCACATCGTCATAGAACTCAGTCTCCGCGAGCAGCGTCTGGGCTACGGCTAATTTCTCGTGTGCCTTGGCTATTAGTCCTTCAATCAGCTCCCGAGTAGCTTTATCCAAGCGGAATTCCCTCCCGCAGAACGTTGGCCATGAACGGAGTCGGAATCGCCGCGAATCGCTCGAAGTCCACCCGTTTGTAAATCTTGAAGGATATCAGACGTTCGGTGACATAGAGCACCTCTTGGGCCGCCTCATAGAGGGCGTCAATGAGAGGCCGTTCTCTCTCCTCGACCACAATGAGAATGTCGTAATCGGAATAGGGTTTCTCGTCCCCGCGAGCGCGCGAGCCGAACAGGACGATTTTCTGGAGGCGGTCGCGCACCGGCGCAATGCGCCGTAAAAACTCCAGGATCACCAGATCGCCACGGACGTTTTCCGCGCGATCTCGAACAGCGGGATACGGCGATCCATCGGTCATAAGCGGGACCCAGAGGCGATTTGCCGCAGCTTGGCTCTAGTGAGTCAACGAGTAGATGACGTAATTGACTCCGATGCGAATGCCCAGTTCGGAGTATTTGTCTGGATAGTGCGGCTCGTCGGCCCACTCCCACGAATCGCCCACGTCGCTGTTAAAGGTCATGGCCACCATTACCCGGTGATGATCGTCGTAGATGCCGCGCCAGTGGGGGATAGCCGCGGTAGGCCCGCCGCGGTAGGTGCCGCCTTGTCTCAGCGCCCATTCGCCTGGCACTTGATAGCGGTCGTTAAGGTCATAGACCGTGTGGAAGATAGAATCCTTGTCGTCGATTTCTACGATTTCGCGGTCGGGAAAGACGGCCTTCATGCTCTCATCGAAGCGATCCCATTCCTCCGGCCCCCAGAAGTCGTCCAGGTAGAGAAAGCCGCCGCGCAGCAGATAGTCGCGCAGCTTGGCGGCTTGCGAATCCGTGAGCTTCCAATCGCCCATTTCGCCCGCGGCCAGCCAAGGCCAATTGAAAACGTCGTCGTCGTCGTCGAGATTAATCGGCTGTTCGACGGAGCGCACATGCAGCCGCGTGAGCCTGCGCAGGGCTTGAGCGAAATGGCGGTCGGCACGGGGATAATCCTGGCTCCAGCTTGTGCCGCCCTCGCGCCAATCTCCGCGGCGGAATCGACCCCGCCCGCCGAATTGCGCGAAAGGATGCTGCGGATACATCAAGCGTGCGAAGATCCATTCGGTCTTTTCCTGATAGTCGGGCGGGAGAGGAATATCGTCGTAAGCTTCCATGCTGCGGTAAACGCGGAAGGGCATCTGAAAGGC
Organism: Bryobacteraceae bacterium; assembly: GCA_036521975.1. Taxonomy (GTDB): domain Bacteria; phylum Acidobacteriota; class Terriglobia; order Bryobacterales; family Bryobacteraceae; genus Palsa-187. The sequence continues at coordinate 7,363 of DATDGT010000240.1, read as the reverse complement.
GGCGAGTCCGGCGGCAAACAATAAGCCGAGGCCGACCGCGCCCACCCATAAGCGTCCGCCCGTAAGACGGAGCGCGCGGGCTGGTTTACTGGTTGCGCGACGGGCGCCCGCGAGCCCTCTGCGCACTAGCGTGAGGAAACCCCGCCTCCTGGGTGGCATATCTGGAGAATACCACCGATTCCCCGCTCGCCGGGCGGAGGGCGGGCTTCAGCCGCCTCTTAAAAAAAGGCAGGCTTCAGCCTCGCTCCCCCCAGCGGGACTGAAGTCCCGCGCGGACTAAAGTCCGCCCTCCTGTAGCCCTCCACTGCAGCGGTTTGCTGAACCTCCGGGCCTACGGGCGGACCGTGGTCTCAAGCGCCGCCTTCGCTAGCCGATCAGGTAGATGATGAGGGCTGTTCGCGCCAACTTGTACATCGGCGCCATGGCGGCCGCCGGAGCCGCCATTCTCTGCCACGCCGTTCTGCGCTGGCAATCGCAGGATGCCTTGCGCTTCATCGCCTTCGGCGTGATCGCCCTGCTAGGCTCGACGCTTAAAGTCACGCTGCCCGGCGTCCAAGGCACGCTTTCCACCAACTTCATCTTCGTCCTCATCGGCGTTTCCCAACTGAGTCTCTCAGAAACGCTGGCCATCAGTTGCATGGCCATTGTCACGCAGTCCGTTTTCCGGGCCCATCGCCTCCGCGCCGTCCAGACGTTGTTCAACGTCGCGAGCATCGCCGTCTCGGTTCAGCTTTCCTACGGGGTTTATCATTGGGCGCTTCTCGATCGCTTCTCGCTGGAAACCGCGCCGCGACTGCTTGCGGCGTCGGCGGCTTATTTCGCGGCCAATACGCTCTCGGTCGCCGGGGTGATCTCGCTTACCGAGGACAGACCGCTATGGGCCACTTGGCGCCGATCGTACTTTTGGTCGTTCCCGAACTATTTATTGGGCGCGGCGGCGGCCTGGACGGTCAATACAGTGGTGCGATGGTGGGGATGGCAGACCTCTCTTCTGCTCCTGCCCGTTCTGTACGCAGTCTATCGCTTTCACCATCTCTACGTACAGAGGCTGGAGGAAGAGAAAACCCGCGCCGAGCAGCAGCGAAAGCACGCGGAAGGGCTAGCTGCATTACATCGCCGCACCATCGAAACGCTGGCTATCGCCGTCGAGGCCAAGGATCAAACCACGGCCGATCATCTCGCGCGCGTCGAGGTCTACAGCGTCGAGGTAGCCAAGGAACTCGGGTTGACCGAAACCGAGCTGGAAGCGCTGCGCGCCGCAGCGCTATTGCACGACATCGGCAAACTGGCGGTTCCCGAATACATCATCTCCAAGCCGGGCAAATTGACGCCGGAAGAATTCGAGAAGATGAAAACCCACACTATCGTAGGGGCCGAGATCGTCGAGCGCATCCGGTTTCCCTACGCTGTGGCGCCAATCGTGCGCGCGCATCACGAAAAGTGGGACGGCACCGGTTATCCCGACGGCTTGGCCGGCGACCACATTCCCCTGGGCGCGCGGATTCTCACAGCCGTCGATTGCCTGGACGCGCTCGCCAGCGACCGCCAATATCGCCGCGCCTTGCCTCTGAGCGAGGCCATCAAAATCGTTCAAGATGGAGCGGGCAAGAGCTTCGACCCGCGGGTCGTGGACGTCCTCGCGCGGCGCTATGTAGAGCTGGAACGTTTGGCGCGCGGCTCCGGCAACGCGGTCAAAGCGAAGCTGTCCACCGGCGTAAAGATCGAGCGCGGTGAGGCCCCGGCCGCGGGTTTCGAGGCCGGTTCCGGCCAGGACTTGGTGAACCTTCATCTTTCGATGCAGCAAAGCGGCGCTAGCGGGCAGCTCGCGGACTTGAGAGAAGCGCTGGAAAGCTCCGTAGGCCGCGATGATGTCTTCGCGCTGTTACGCTCGCGGCTGCGCGAGCTCGTGGACTACGAAGCCATGGTGGTCTATCTTCGGCGCGAAGACCGGCTGATTCCCGCGCTGGTGGACGGAGAGGACTACCGGCTCTTCGTTACCGTCGAGATCCCCCTCGGCATGGGCCTTTCGGGTTGGGTCGCCGAAAACCGCAAACCCATCCGCAATGGAAACCCATCGGTTGAGCCGGGATATTTGAGCGATCCGACAAAGTTCAGCACGCTGCGTTCGGCGCTCGCCGTGCCGATCGAGGATGGCGCGGGAGTCGCCGGCGTTTTGTCGCTGTATCGTCTGGATGGCGACGCGTTCTCGCGTCGCGACCAGGAGCTGTTATTGTCGCTTGCCGCCTCCCTGGGCCGGCGGCTGGAGGTCGCCACGCCCCCACCCGGCGCCATTCTGACACCACGAGCGACAGATTGGCGCGCGCAGGGCTAGACGCGGCACGCCGCGAAACAGCGATTTTCGTTTCAAGATGAAGCACTTGGGCACAAAGTCCTAGGCTGGCTATGCGCATGCATCCAACGGACGTCATGAAACGATTGTTCCATCGAATTCTTCTGTGGTCCTGCTTGGCGGCGAGCACTGCAATCGGCCTCGCGCAAAATTCCAAGGTTTCACCCGATCTCCAAAGCCAGTTGAGCAATAATTCCGGGTCCGTCAACGTCATCGTCCAGTACAATCCCAACTCCGGACCCAGCCCCAGTCCCGGCGGCGGCGGTCTTCTCGGCGGTCTTCTAGGACTGGTGGGCGGAATCCTGGGCGGAGTACTCGGCGGCCTGATCACCGCCCTGGGAGGCGTGGTCACCCATCAGTACTCCAACGTTCCGGCGATGGCTGCCACCATGCCGGTATCGCAGATCTCGACGCTAGCCAACAATTCGTCGGTCACCTACGTTTCGCTGGACCGGCAACTCGGCGGCATGCTCGATTTGAGCACGGCCGCCTCGAACGCCGACATAGCGTTCAAGGAAGGATACACAGGCGAGGGCGTCGGGATAGCGATCATAGATAGCGGCATTTATCCGCATCCCGATCTGGCGAAGCGCATCGTTTACAGCGAGAGCTTCATCGGCGGGACGAACCCAGACGATTACGGCCACGGGACGCACGTGGCCGGCATCGCGGCGGGCAGCGGCGCTTCGTCCACAGGCCCGCAGTACACGCGCACGTTCCGTGGCGTGGCGCCGGGCGCGAATCTGATCGACTTGCGCATTCTCGACGCCAACGGGATGTCCACCGACAGCGCCGCCGTGGCCGCCATCGATCGTGCCATCAGCCTGAAGAGCAAATACAACATCCGGGTGATCAATCTGTCGATCGGCCGGCCCATCATGGAAAGCTATAAGCTAGACCCGCTGTGCCAGGCCGTGACCGCCGCGTGGCAGCAAGGGATCGTGGTCGTGGTGGCGGCGGGAAATCTGGGGCGCAATGGCTACGCCACCATCACTTCGCCGGGCAACGATCCATACGCCATCACGGTCGGCGCGATGAAGACTGAAGGTACGCCTCAGATCAGCGACGATTTGATCGCCAGCTACAGCTCGCGCGGGCCCACGTGGATCGATTACGAAGTGAAGCCGGATATTGTCGCGCCGGGCAATCTGGTGCGCTCTCTGCTGGCGCCCGGCTCGACGCTTTCCCAGGAATATCCAGGCAATGTCGTCGCTCCGTCGTATTACATGACTCCGGGGAGTTCTGAACCGCCCACATATTTCGAGTTGAGCGGCACCAGCATGGCGACGCCGGTGGTCAGCGGAGCTGCGGCGATCCTGATCCAGAAGGAACCCGGACTGACTCCGGACATGATCAAAGCGCGGTTGATGAAGAGCGCCTGGAAGAACACTTTTCCTGCCTTCAGCACGGCCACCGATCCCACAACGGGCCAAGTGTACACCGACTCTTACGACATCTTCACGGTGGGGGCCGGTTACCTGGACATCACGGCGGCGCTGGCCAATCAGGATGGAACTGTAGGCGTTGCTCTTTCACCCAGCGTCTATTGGAACTCGGCGCTTTCTCTGGCCGTGCTCGTGAACCCGCCGGGTTCTACCTGGAACAATGGCACATGGAGCCTGAATAATGTTTGGGGCGCGACTGTGATTCAATCGACTCTCGGCGGGACTTCGGCGGCGTGGGGCAGCTCGGCGGCGTGGGGCACCTCAGCGGCGTGGGGCAGTTCGGCGGCCTGGGGGACTTCGGCGGCGTGGGGTAGTTCGGCCGCGTGGGGGACCTCAGCGGCGTGGGGGACGACCGAGGGAGAGGGCGAGAAGTAGGCCGGCATCTAGTACCAGGTTGCGAAAGCCCGAGTAACCGCTCCGTTGCGGTCGCGGCGTAACACCATCGACGGCACAGCGCTCGGCGGGGAAGGGGAGCCCTACAAGAATTGCTGACTCCCCCCGCCGCGCCGGGCTGCGTTGTGCGTTCGAGTCAGTGGAGAGCGCACAGGCCGCCGGGCGCGGCGTCAAACGATGAGAAACTCACCGGACTTAGCCGCGCCCGGCGAGTCCGTTGTGCGCGACCCTCTCCAAAGCCGCCTTGATTCCACCGTTTCCGTTATTCTGAGACTAGGAAACCGTGACTCATCTTTATCAGGTCCTGGAAGGCGAGGGTCCAATCCCTGCCCGCCTGGACCGCGCTGCCCTCGATCTTGCCGCCATTCATTTCCCCGGCTTGCGCCCCGAGCCGATCTTGGATCAGTTGAATGACCTGGCTTCGCGCCTGGGAGATCGCTTGCGCAATTTCAACGACGGACGCGACTTTGTGGAAACCGCGGAGCGCTTTCTCTTCGGCGAGCTCGGCTTCCACGGCTTTGAGGGCGGGGAAGACGTGTTCTTCGATCCGCGCAATAGCTGTTTGAATCAGGTTCTGGAGCGGCGGACCGGCCTTCCCATCGCGCTCTCAGTGCTGTATATGGAAATCGCCCGTCGGCTGATGATGCCGGTGTTCGGCATCGGCCTGCCGAACCGGTTTGTGATTCAATTCGACGACGGCAACTATTCCACCTTCATCGATCCTTTTAATGGAGGGCGTGCCATCTCCGCGCGGGAGTGCTACCGCCTGGCGGAAGCGCCGGTGGCTGACCCCGTGCTGTTGCAACGCGTCACGCCAAAACAAATCATGATGCGCATGATTCAGAATATGCACAGGGCATACGTGCGCAGCCGCGATTTGCCCCGCGCCGTAGCTACCCTGGATCTGATGATCGCCGGCGCGCCGGAAACGCCCCCGTGGTACAAGCATCGCGGCGCGCTTCTCATGGCCGTTCACCGGTGGCTGGCTGCGCGCCGCGATTTCGAAAAATACCTCGATTTGCAGCCCGACGCGCCCGACCGCGGCGAAATCCTCGACCACATTCGCGAGCTTCAGAGGCGCGTCGCACTCGCGAATTAACCTTTACCGCCGGCCCCCGCCCCCGAATCCGCCGCGGACCGCGAATCCGCCGCCCCGAGGTCCGTAGAAGCCGCCGCCATAGAGATACGGGCCGCCGTAGAACCCCAGATAGAAAGGCGAGTAGAAACCGAATCCGAACGGGCTATACAGGATTCCATCGCCGGGCAGGTACGACCAGAATCCCCAGCCGGGGCCCCAATACCATCCGGGACCATACCAGCCGTTGTTGGCCACCGCGGTGCGGGCCGCATCCAGGTTCGCCTGCGCCTCAGATTGAGATCTCAGGCGGCTCCAGCGCACCAGGGAACTGTCGTTCACAGGCTTCTCGTTGAAATACTGGGCCTTGAGTTTGCCCTCGGGGGTTTCCACCACCTGCCGCTCCTCTCCCGCGGTGGCCGTCTGGCCGTTCAACTCAACGGCGGCCTTGCCTTTCAGCACTTGAACGAACGGCGGTTCCGCGTTGAGCACGTAGAAACCTTGTTTCAGAATGTCCGTCACCGCCATGTTCTCGACTACCTTCAGGCGGCTCTCTTTAGGGAGATAGTCTGCTTCGATCGTCGCTTGACCTCGATCCAGCGCCACTTCCACGTCCGCCAGGCCAGGCATCAGCATTCGAACTTGGCTGTTTTCCCCCAGGCGCAGAAAAACGCCGGGCATCAATAGGATCTCGGCTTTTCCATTCATGGTCGCGAGCGTTTCGCCCGCTTGAAGCATCGCGCTCCCGACCGAGCTATTATCGATAGGCTTTCCGTTTAAATTGACCAGCCCCTCCACGTAATTTACAGCTCCGGGGCCGGGTTGGACGTTAGGAGCGGCGAAAGTCAGCAGGCCGGAAAGCAGAACCCCGCCGGCTATCCGCCAACTCCTTGATTGAATTGTCATAACTCTACCCACTTAATTAGACGCAGCGCGAAGGTGGGAGTTGCGCGCCGGCGCGAGTGTAGGAGGTGCGTGCCGGGCAGGCCGGGAGGCGGCCTACCTCACGGTCCCGAGTTATACCATTCGATCTGGAAACTTGTTCCGTCTGACGACAGGTTCGTAGGCTGAGCCATGAGAGTGCCGGAAGGGCTACCGCCGCGGGCGCCCTGACTCACCATGGTGGTTTCCTGAACGTTCTGGCTGAAGCTTGCGCTTCCGATCGCTCCGGTGACACCTTGCACGGTGGTCGTCGAGGTTTGGGCGTTGAAGGTATAGTCGTCCCCGTAGTTGGCATAACCGAAATTGGACAGAGGCAGCATAGTGTCCCTTTTCCCGCAGCAGGGCGCTTCCGCGATCCATTCCGCCGAGGTCTGCTGGGCGCCGCGTACGTGACCGGTGGTGCTGGCCGTCCATTGCTCTACGTTACTTCGTGTGTCGGTGATCGTCGCTGTGAAATTTCCATTGCCGGTAGCGCTGACCAAGGCCGAAATCACATCTCCAGGCTGAACGGAGTAACCTTCGAAATTGTTTGAGGGATTGCCGATGTAGTATGCGCTCTGGGGATAGAACTCGAACCATGCGTAATAGGAGGGCGTGTTCCCGGCGCCAGTGGCGGGATTAACGCAATCGGAATCGGTTCCAATCTGCTCGACCGTGTTCGAAGTCCATCCGTCGATTCCCACCCAGAATGAGGCGTAGCCCCCCGTAGCGCCTTCCGAGGTGCCCGTGCAGGTGGCCATGGGTACGATCCAGGAGGCGCTGGCCATGGTGACGGATCCAGTGGGAAGCGAGCCGCTCGTCGCCGCGATAGCGTAGCCGCTCCAATTGTCGCTCGTCCATGTCCCGTCACTGCGGTGCTCATTAATCCGGGCCAGCCCATGGCGCCCCAACCGGACGTTCATGGGATGGAACGGCGTCGGCCCACCGCTGCTCCCCAAAATCAATGCCGCCATCGCGGCGGCGGCAATCCAAACTCCCGACGATTTGCGAGAAATAGAACTCCATTGCATATAGCCCTCCACTGCTGTCCAAATTAGCCAGCTAACTTGCTGGCAAACGCGGCTGCCGCGGTCGGCGAGAGGCTGAGTCCCTGATACTTGGATTGGGTTCAAGACAAGAACCAATTCAATCTCAGGAGACTCAGCCTAATGAAAGTAT
>DATDGT010000239.1:0-19566 GCA_036521975.1 Bryobacteraceae bacterium | reverse complement strand
ACAGCAGCCCTCAAAAAACTCGGAAGGCACCTACTCGGCCACGGCCGACGCGTCGCATGTTTGCCTCGGCTCAACCCTGGCCGATGTGCAGCGTTTTCACTATGCGAGAAGCGCTCAAGCTGCTAATTTGGACGCGAGTGTCGCCAGGCGATCGACGCGCTAGCCGTTCCTTCTCCCCGATAGCAATATCGGAAAGACTCCGCTCCGAGCGCAGGATTAAGACTAACGCTCGGCTCGCGGGGAGAGGGAGTTGACAACCAAAACCTCCGGCCACCCAAACTCATCCTGCCAATTCCTTATAGGAACCTGCTATGATTGGATCTGGTCCCTCCCCCGGAGACTCTCCCCCGCGCAGATCGATTTGTCGATGCGAAGAGTCTACTCTAGAGGGACATTCACCCTCCATAAATTCGAACGCTTCATCAGGACGGTGAAACTGATCCTTTCGACATCTCACTTCTCATTCTCTTCATAGCAGCGCTGATATCGCTGGTGCGGCGTGAGCTGGGATGGTGAAGCGGCCACGTACCGCTTATGTACCGACTTTTTCAAAATCCTGATCATCGTGCAAATCGTGCTCATTAGAAAACCAATAACTTACCTGGAATCAACACCATCCCAGCCTTCGAATCCCTCTCTCTCCGCCATAATTCTTATCTTTTTGCTCTCCAAGAGTTTACGAAAACGTTGAAACGCGGCGCGGTGAGCAAACTGTCGATTGGAGTGAAGGCAGGGAATAAGATTGAAGGACTTGGATGGGAGTGATTTGGCCAGGCTGAGCCGGTCGATATATTATTTCCGAAAACAGGTTTTCATGAACCGAAGACAGTAGTTGGAGTGCGCGGGACCGGAGCAGCATGAACTTTCAGGCACTGCCGATATCTTAGGAAGTCTGATTTATCGCAAGAAGAGCACGAAGCAATCTTCCATCAGGGCTCGTACACATTTCTCGTCCAGGCGAATCGCTAGTCACTCCTAAATGAAATGGGCGCGATGGCGGGACGCCTTGATCTCGCTCTTGGAAAAATCTGAGCAAGAATGTCGGGTCAACGCCGCCCTCGATATTCAAGACCTGCTTGCATCTTCTCACTCTTTAAATAGGTCAGAAATTTTAAGTCGAGGCGTTCGAAGCGGAATCCCCTTTTACGGGGTGAGCCAGGTGAAGTCACGTGTGAAAGCTCATCGGGCCCTTTTTGCGGCCGCATTTACTGCTATTGGCTATGGTCAGGTATCCACGGCGCCGCCTTACCAGGCCGGCACCGTCCTGATGCAGTCCCGCAGCGATTTACCATGCACCGTGACTCCGATCAAGCCCGTCTTAACGTTCGATTTGAGCTTTCGTTCTGGTTATGAAGTGAGCATGCCGATGAAAACATTGGATCCGGCAACTAAGCTTACTGTGGTTTACCGCGTAACAGCGCGAGATCAGAACAACCATCTTACATACTTCGTGCGCGCGCTAAGTAGTTCGTCCATTGATTGGAGCGAAAATACCGGCACTTTTAACGATATGTTTGCATTGGGGGAAGGCCGATATCACATTGATTGGTCATTGGAGGATCGACATTCTCACGTGTTGTGTGCAACCTCGTGGGACGCGGAAGCCGCTTTGAAACCCAAGGAAGAGGCGGTCAGGCCGTGGCTCCAGCCCAGGCGGGTTCAGCCCATCGAGGCGACCCTATTTGAGAAGCAGCCACAAAGTGAACGTAAGTTGGATACGCATCCGCTGAAACTTGACATCATCGTAAATTTTGCGCCGCAAGACCCGCGCACGTCCGTTCTGAAAAACCAGGACCTTGTCGGCCTGGTCGGAATCCTGCGGACAATCGCCCGAGATCCTCATATTCGGGAATACTCGCTGGTGGCCTGCTCTGTGGAGGCTCAGGAGATCCTGTTCCGGCAAGACGGTGTCGATCCTATCGATTTCCCCGGCTTAGGCGCAGCCGTGAAATCGTTGCGCCTCGGCACGGTGGATCTCAAGCAATTGTTTCGGCAGGACGGCCCGGCCCAATTCGTTGCGAGCGTTCTTGAGAAACCCAAAAGGGAGCACTCGGACGCCTTGATCATCGTCGGTCCCAAGCTCAATCTGGAAACCACAATATCTCGCCAACTTCTCGAGTCGCTCCAGGGCGAGAGTCAGCCTGTTTTCTATCTGAACTACTATGACGGGTCGGAAATGATTCCGTGGCGGGATATGATCGGGAAGATCGTCAAGAAAAAGCGAGGCTCTGAATATACGATCTCGCGTCCGATAGATCTTATCAGGGCCTGGTCGGACGTGATCGCCCGCCTGATGAGCGCGAAAGATCCGAATAAGAAGCCGGCTCCAGCACCGGCCGGCCTCTAAAAAGTTGGATCGTAGTCGCGCTGACATCATCACTCATTCAGCGAGTTAATGCAGGGGCAGTGGACTCTTTACGTCCATCCAACCCGAATTGTGTGGGAGGCAAAGATCTATATGAAGTTCGCATCGATTTGCGTCGTTGGGCTGACGATGGTTGTAATTGCGCCGGCCCAGGAGGTTCCGAAGGTAGACTTGTTTTTTGGTTACTCATTCTTACGATTCAATTCGGCACAATCCATTCCGGCATTCACGGCCCAAGGAGGGCTTTTCAATTTCGGCTACAATTTCACGAACCATATCGCAGCGGAAGCCGAGTTCGGCGGCTATAACAATGGAAACGTCAACGGTTACCAGTTCGATACGACTTCTTATAGTTGGCTCGGTGGGCCCCGCTTTTCCCTTGGGCGATCGCGTAGAGTGGATCCCTACATTCACGTCCTGTTCGGAGGCAACCACGCTACGACGAGCATCTCTGCGAGTTCCGTGTTGATCCCAATTCAGCCCTTGCCGACGATTACGACGAGCGCCAATGGCCGCTATGAAGCATCGCAGACGAACTTCGCGATGGCGGCCGGCGGCGGGCTGGATATAAAACTCAGCAGGCACGTCGTGTTACGGCCTGTTCAGCTTGATTACTATCTCACCAGGTTTCAAACGCCGGACATTTTGAATCCGACGGGGACAACAACAAACCGGAATCAGAACAACCTGCGGTACGCTGCCGGAGTTATGTTCAACATTGGAGGTGAAAGGCCTACGCCGCCCGTTGCCATGAAGACATGCTTGGATGGGAGCCAAATTCCGGCTGACCAGCAGTGCCCAAACCTGAATCTTAAGCTCGGCATCAATGTAACCCCGGCGGCGATTTGCCCGGGGGACACAGCACAGGTCGCGACAATCGGGAATCTGCCTCCGGGCGCGCTTGCAACTTGGACCGTGAATGGCCAACCTATCAGCCAAAATCCATCGTTTCCGTTCGGAAGCACTGGCCGTGCCGCCGGGTCGTATAGGATCGGCCTGAGAGTGACAGCGCCAGGTTACAATGAGGCATCCGCCGATGCCAGCGTTTCCGTCCGGGAATACACGCCGCCGTCCGGAACGCTTACTGTCTCGGCTCCGGAGATCTACGTTGGTGATACGGTAACTCTAACGGCGAACTTCACTCCCGGACAGTGTGGTGGCCCACTGGGTCCGCCAAGCTTCACCGCTTCCGAGGGCTCGATCAGCGGCAACCAATTTGATTCGACCGGAGTTCGTTTCGATCCACCGGGGGCCACTGAGCAGCGCAAAACAGTCACACTGACTGCCAAGGTCAGTGATCCAAGAGGTTCCGGCACTGCCGGGAACAGTGTGGTCGTCAAGCAAAGGGCTGCTCTCGCTCCGATACGGTTACCAGACATCTTATTCACCGAGGGCAGTGATCGCGTCAACAACTGCGGAAAGCGCGTGCTGCTGGAAGATCTAAAGAACCGGTTCGAAGCGGACCCGGGCGGGAAGGTGGTCTTCGTCGGTCACATCGCCCAGAGTGAACTAGCCGATATGCAACTGGATTTGAAACGCGGACTAAACGCCGCGGCGGTCATCAGTGCGGGGACAGGCGTCTGCACCAGCTTTCCCGCGTCTCAGATCTTTGTGGGCGCCGCGGGCGCCGCCGACAAGGGAGTAGATTACCAGCCGTATTTCTGTGCCGCCTCAACTGCGGAAAGACCCGGTCAGGCCGTGCGACAGAACGAGGAGGCGAAGTACCGCCGCGTGGAAGTCTGGTTCGTTCCGACGGGTGGGATGCTCCCGCCGTCGGCTAAGGACGCAAAGGACGCCGCGACACTTGGGGTGAGCAGCCTGGGCTGTCCAAGGTAGTCGAGCTGTCCAGCGTAGTCGATGGGAAGCGGCGTACCTCCTTCTCCTTGCGCTGCTTCCCTCGACGTCTTGTCGTCGGAGCAGGTGTGAAAACATACTTCAAGGTCTGCTTCGCTCTGATTTCTTCTCCGGCATGGGGCTCCTGGGAAGCTCTTGGACCCTTTGGTGGATCGGCGACCATTATAGAAGTCGATTCCCAGAATCGGGGGACAGTGCTCGCCGCCACCAGCAATGCGCAGCTATTCGGATCCGAAGACGATGGCGACTCATGGAACCCTCTTCCATTTCCCGCCGAGTTGCGCGCCACGCTACATGCCCTGGTAATCGACCCCCACGTTCCTGGAGTGATTCTGGTTGGTTTATCCAGCGATACCTCCGAATTTTCGGGCCTGTTCCGCACAACGGATGGTGGTGTGACCTGGCGGCGGCTGCCTGACCCCCATTTGAAGGAAGTCTGGTCGATCGCCATCTGGCCGCGCGATTCCAATGTGATCGCGGCCGGCACGCTCGACGGCGTCTTCATAACCCGGGATGGCGGAGAGGCTTGGGTGAACGCTTCCGCTCCCGATCATACCGGGCCAAAGCCAGTGGTATCGCTCGAATTCGACCCGTTGGATTCAAACATTCTGTACGCGGGAACTCCGCATTTACCATGGAAAACCGTCGACGGGGGCGCAACCTGGCACTCCATTTACGACGGCATGCTGGACGATTCCGACGTTTTTTCCATCCTCATCCATAACCGCAGTCGTCAAACACTGTTTGCCGCCGCATGCGGTGGGATCTACCGAAGCCCCAACGGCGGTCAAACTTGGACAAAACTTAAAGAGGCCAAAGGAGCTTCCTACCGAACCTACCAAATCGCGCAGCACCCTCTCCGGCCTAACATCTTGCTGGCCGCGACCGCACACGGTTTGGTAAAGTCTGTGGACGGCGGGAACACCTGGCGCCGATTATCGGTGCAAGCCACCCGGTGGGTCGCCTTCGACGCCGCCCGGCCAGAACGGATTTTTCTGGCAACCGACGATGCCGGCCTCTTCCGGAGCGACGATCTCGGGGAAAGCTTGCAGGCCGTAAACCGCGGCTTCACCAACCGCCGCCTCAATTCGATCGCGGCTTCGGGAAATGCACTCTACGTAGGTCTTCGCGATGCCGCGGGCGCTGCGATTCTTCGGCGCACGGCCCCGGGTCAGATGTGGGAAGCCTTGCCTACGGAACAATTAGTTCAAAGCAGCGCGTCCAAGGTCTTCGCGGGGGATGGGGGCCTTCTTTACTTGATTACCAACGACGGGTTGGCCGTATCCTCAAGCGACGGGCTGGGGTGGACCGCAATTCGTCCTCCGTCACGTGAATCGCGGCTTATCGATTTGCTGTTCGCGAATTCGACCGGATCGATGCTTCTGGTGGACGCCGAAGATGGAATCTACCGAACCGATGACGCAGGAAAAACGTGGGATGTGGTTTGGCATTCCCCATATCCCTTCCGGATTTACAAGGCCGTGATGGTGGACAACAATGCCTTGCTGGCGGCAACTTCCCGCGGTCTGATGAGATCGGACGATCGGGGGCTGACGTGGACGCCGGTTCCGGGGGCTTTGCGAGACAGTACAGTAACGGCCATTTGCAAGCACCCGAAGCAGCCTGGGCTTCTCTTCGCATCGCGCTACGGCACAATTTTCGCCAGCAAAGACAACGGCCGCACTTGGGCGCCGATCAGCGCAGGGGAGCAGGGCGGAAACGCAGTATCGGGTTTGGCGGTCTTGCCTGGAGATCCAGACCGGCTTATCGTGCTGACCGAGAGCCGCGGAGTTTACGCAATCCAGCTTGGGTCCGAATGGTAACCGGCGCTCTTATGATCACCACCAATTCCGCAAAGCAGATCCCGAATAATCGAGAAGTTGTCAAAGAGAATCCGCTCCTCTCAACCAACGGAGCTCCAGGTAACTTCCGCGGGCACACCGGATGGGCCACCCAATGAAATTCAGAATTCTTAGGAGGGCCGCGATGCCGGTGTGGCCTCGCCATCCCACAATTTTTGAGATCAACACCTGGGTTTGGCTTTCCGAACTTTCAAGAAGGTTAAGAAAAACTGTCGACTTGGCGTCCGTGCCAACGGAGGAATGGGATTCCATCGCGGAATTAGGCTTCGACGCCGTCTGGCTGATGGGCGTCTGGGAGCGGAGTCCCGCGGGGATTGCGATTGCAAATCAGAATCCCGACCTATTGGAGAGTTTCCGGACAGCGCTGCCCGATTTTCGCACGAATGATAATGTGGGATCCCCCTACTGCGTTAGACAATATAAAGCAGATCCGGCTTTAGGAGGGCCGAAGGGTCTCGATCGCGCCCGGAACGAATTGGCCAAGCGCGGGATTCACCTGATTCTCGACTTTGTCCCTAACCACGTCGCGGCCGATCACCCGTGGGTTGTCGAACACCCTGAGTATTTCCTTCAGGGTACGGCGGACGATCTTGAACGCGATCCCGAGGCGTTCATGGGGCTACAAGGAAGGGTGTTCGCGTGCGGGCGCGATCCATACTCTCCTCCATGGCCGGACGTGCTCCAATTGAATGCCTTCCACCCCGAGCTTCGGCGAGCGGCCGTCGAAACGATATCGGGCATCGCTCAACAGTGCGACGGCATCCGCTGCGACATGGCGATGCTTGTGCTCAGCCAGGTGTTTGAACGTACATGGGGCAGCCGCGCGGGTACAAAACCGTCTGCGGAGTATTGGCCTTCGATAATCCATGCAATTAAGACAGTGCAACCTGACTTCCTGTTCATTGCCGAGGCCTATTGGGATCTGGAATGGGAGCTTCAGCAGCAGGGGTTCGACTTTTGTTATGACAAGAGGCTCTACGATCGGCTGACGCATGGTAACGCAGAGAGTGTCCGCCTCCATCTTTGTGCGGATTCCGCCTACCAGTCGAAACTGGTTCGATTCATTGAGAACCATGACGAACCGCGCGCAGCAGCTAGTTTTTCGCCGGGCAAGGAGCGAGCTGCCGCCGTCACAATAGCTACGGTTCCCGGAGCGCGGCTCTTCCACGAAGGACAGTTCGAAGGCCGAAGGATTAAGCTGCCAGTCTTTCTCGGCCGGCGCCCTGAAGAAGCCGCGGATACGAACCTAAAGGATTTCTACGGGAAACTGCTTCGAACTGTCCGCGACCCTATGTTTCGCGAGGGACAGTGGAGCCGATGCGAGCGGACTGGCTGGCCCGACAATCCAAGCTTTCAGGACCTCGTAGCGTGGAGTTGGAGGCGGGCCGATGGTCGAATCGTGATTGCGGTCAATCTCAGCGATCGTGTTGTCCAAGGGCGCCTGCGAATGCCGTGGGATGACCTTACCGGCGATACCTGGTGCCTGTACGACGCTTTGTCGGGTGCTTCCTTCGAACAAAACGGGGATGAAATGCAAAGCGCGGGACTTTATGTGGAATTGGGACCGTGGGATTTTCATTTCCTTAAGTTCTCCCGAACAAAGTACGACACGGTCGCACGGGCCGCCTGATCTCGCCGCACTTTGGCCGGTATGTGACGCCAAGGCTATGGGCAACTTTGGACGCGAATTTCTGGACTCTGGGCGAGTCCGTGATCGACGGCATACCCAATCACGACCAGGAAAGAAACTCCCGGGTGGGAGCGGCTGCCTCTGTCTCCGCCAATAGCCATCAGTCTTTGAAATTCAACTGAGGATACCCGTGAACAACCCGGTTGCAATCCAGCCACGTTGAGTTCATAATTGCAATCGAGCATGTGCAGCGTCGGGACGTCCGATCCCGACCCGCCCACGCGAGTTGACTTCTCGCGTCCACTAAACCCCGAAAGGCATTGCTAGTCCGTTGACCATTCATTAGAAATGGTATCCGCTGGTTTCTGGAAGTTAAACGAAGAAATGGAAGATCTCATAGAGTCCAGACGGGCCGAAACGGTCCTTCCGGCAGAAGGGCTGTTCCAGAGCGTGACGAAGGCCTTGCTGATGATGATCTCTTGCGGCGGGCCGGACGGGCATGCAGTGTTCTTTAACGAGAGGTGGCTCAGCTTCAGGGGCCGCTCCATGGATCAGGAGCGGGGCTTCAGTTGGACTGAGGGCGTGTATCCCGAGGATCGTCATCGCGGTTCTGACCGCCATCGCTTCGTGCTTGGAGACTCGAAAGGAATTCTATGTGGAGTATCGATTGCGTCGGGCCGACGGAGAGTACCGACAAGAGCATAGATCTGCTCGCAAAAGGCATCTCGCACAATTTCAATAACCTGCTCGCCGCCATCCTGGCTTCTGCAGAAAATGCACTCGCCGCATGTGCCGACGGGCTGCCAATCGAGGAAGAACTCCAAAGAATCCGGCTCGCAAGCATTCGGGGGGCCGAACTAGTGCAAATGTTGGAGATTTCGGTGGAGACGAAACTACTATTCTTGAGCCGCTCGATCTCGCCAGCCTCATCGACGAGATCTTGCCGCTATTTCATCCATTTGCCTCAAACCACGACAGGCTGAAAGTCACCCTCGGTAATGATGTCCCTATAATCCGTGGCAATCGGGGGCGCCTTCGGCACGTCATCATGAACCTTTTGATGAACGCTTACGAGGCGATCGGCGACGGAGATGGAGAGATTTGCCTCGATGCGAACTTCGTTCGGATCCCAGAAAACGGTTCAGCAGATGGGGCGGGAATCACGCCGGGGGATTATGTTCGCCTCGAAGTCAGCGATACAGGTATCGGCATGGAACCCGAGGTGCACGCTCGGATGTTCGATCCATTCTTCAGCACCAAACTCGAGGGACGGGGGTTAGGTTTGGCAGTGGTGGAGAAGATCCTCCGAGAGCACGGCGCCGCGATGAGCGTGGTGTGTACGCCTGGCCGCGGTACAAGCTTTCAGGCTTGGTTTCCGGCTGCCGAAAAACTCGAAAACAACACAACCAGCATGGCTACCGGGGAGAAGTCGTTAGGAAGCGGCACAATCCTTGTAGTGGAAGACGAGGAGTTATTACGTGTCGCGCTGGTAAAGGGATTGAAACGAAGAGGCTTCTCCGTGGTGGAGGCCAGTGACGCTGCCGGCGCGTTGACTCAGATCCGCTCGGATCCCTGTTCGATCGATTCAATTCTTCTGGATATGGTGTTGCCCGGAAAAATATCCAGCTGCGCGGTGTTTGAAGAGGCGCAACGGATCAAACCGGGCGTAAAGATCATTCTCACCAGCGCATACAGCAAGGAGACCGCCATGGCCCTGTTTAGTGGTATGCGTGTCGAACACTTCCTACGGAAACCCTTTCATTTCGCGGATATCGTTGAGCTGCTGGACAACGGGCCGGAACGGTGAGCTCCGAGGCGCCACGGGGCTAGCCAGGGTATCGAGGTCATATCGGACCGCGGACGCGCCAGTCCTGCCTTTGAGCGTCAATCAGGAAGCCGAGCTTCAGGAATGGCGGCGGATATCCATTGTCGTCGGCATGAATCGTCAATCCTTGTCTCCCTTTTTTGGAAGTCAGGTGATAGTAAAGGCTTGAAAAGCGTTCCGTTCCCGCCAGCAATTCGAGCTTGCGTTGGAGTTTTCCGGGATCAATCGGGGCACCGACTTGGTCTGCCAGATTCGTTTCATTCTCGTATGCCGCGGGTCGGGTCGCGCCAGTCATTTCGATGAACTCCGGCGCCGGGGCGGCGGAATTGTCCGCGATTCCCGGGCTGCCAGGTATTGATTCCAAGCTGGTTCGTCGAGCGAAATACTGGCCTGCTGCTTCGATTTTTTTTTGCGCTCCCTCATATCCCGCTGAATAATTTTTTTTTCGCTGTTTTGGTTTATTGTGGTAAACTGTCGAATGTAACGTTCGGGATGTCGAGCCGTGGCGATGTATGGTCCGGCCGAGATTGCGACCGGCGAACGCAATAAAAGTGAAACAATATGCGGTTACGCCGTCCCATGGCATCTCCGCCCAGACGCTCCCATCTGAAGTCTGTCCAAATTCAAAATGACAGTACCCTAATGTACGTGGATCCCTTGCAGGTGGATTCCCCACAACGGGAGGAGCGATCTCGAACACGCCAAATACTCGGAGCCGCGGCTCACGAGCTGCGGGGACCTCTGGGCGCAATTGTCTTGTTCACGGAGCTTCTGGAAGAAGACAACCCTGGCAAACTCAGCGCAAGTCAAAAGGAACTGGTTTCCAATATCCATCTTTCCACCGAATTGATGATGAAGCTCATTGACGACCTTATGGACGCCTCGGCTGTAAAGATGACGCGCCTCCACCTCTGTCTCCAGCCGGTGGATGTGGTTTCCATTCTGGAGGATTGCATCGTTCTCAACCGGAGCCGGGCCGAAGGCGGCAGCATTCGCGTCTCGTGGCAATGCGATGGCCAGCTTCCGACGATGAGGCTCGACCGGTTAAAGATCCTGCGCGCCATTAACGAGCTGCTCAGCAATGCGATCCGATTCTCGAGTCCTGGCTCAAATGTTGTACTCCGGGTTTCGGTCCAAGGGCGCCAAGTGAATATCGCCGTGGAGGATCGGGGAGCAGGGATTTCGCCCGAGGTTCTGAAAGCCCTGTTTTCTCCTTTTCCGAAGCATGGCTCCGCCCGCCTGCCTGGCGAGCGCGGACTTGGTCTCGGGTTGGCGATTGTCAGAGGAATCGTGGTCGCACACAAGGGCCGAATCCGAGTAAATAGCCAGCTCGGAGTTGGTTCGACGTTCACCTTGTCCCTGCCAACAGATCTGAAGTGACGCACTGAAAGCGCCGAATCGCTTCGTTCCACGAGAGGAAAGTCCTGTTTTCGGCAATAATATACTTGACATTCCCACGATCTGCTTCATCACAATCGCGAAGCGCTCCGGGAGGGATGTCACGTATATTACCGCCCAATCAAGCAGGCGAGGCATCGACCAGATCCGGCTTACCCCCAATTGCTGAATCCAACTGGAGGCATGGGTCATCATTTTGTCGCGGAACTGTTTGACGCGACGATCTTTTGGGAGCGCCACAGGAGGGCCGTGGGCTTCTTGCTGAGAGGAAAAGAGCTGCCATCGCCTTGCGTTGATGGTGCAGATTTCCGATGAGTGGAGCGTTCTACTGTGTCACGCCGGAGATGGTTGCTTGTTTTGGCATTATTCATACCCATTGTCGCGGACATTGGCGCGAATCTCTTTTCGCGGTCCCAGTTCTGGCCACCGTTGCCGCAGATGTGGTGCGATCCCATCCGAATAGAACAGACTATAGTTCCATTCGTCACTGGCGTGATGCTGGGTATGCCGGGTGGCGGAGAGATCCTCTTGGCGGCCAACCGCAAAACGGTCACGCCAGGATTCAATTGAGAGTTCTAGGTCAAACGCTGCAAAGTAGTGATCCGGCGGAGGGTCGGGGGACGTACTCGTCGACCTTCGATGCACCAGGAGGAGTGAGAGTCCTGGCTGCACGCCGGACGGTTCTCCAGCATGGAGAAACGATCACCCTGGACCAGACCGGCCCCCTGAAGAAGATGGTATCCTTAACCCTGCCGCTGTATCACGGTCAAAAGCCATGAGCGTTCCACGACTACTAGTGGTTGAAGACGATTTGGCATTGCAGCGCGTCATTCAGGCCCAGATCGCACAAATGGGGGTTCAGGTATCGGTCGCCGGGGAAGTGCCTGAGGCTCTGGAGATCCTCAGGAAGGATCTGCATGACCTCGTCATCAGCGATCTGAACCTCCCCGGTTTATCCGGCTTGGAACTGCTTAAAACCGTCCGAGCTGAATATCCCGACACGACCGTAATACTGATGACCGCGTTCGGGACGGTCGAGACGGCGGTCGAAGCAATGAAGAACGGGGCCTACGACTATCTCACCAAGCCTCTCCATCCATATGAGCTGAGATTGCTGGTCAACCGGGTCCTCGAGCGCAGGCGCCTCCTAGAAGAAGTGCGGAGCTTGCGCGAAACGATTGATAACAAATTCGGATTCGACAGCATGCTTGGGCACTCCAAGGCTCTCTTACGAGTGCTGGATTCCGCCGCCTATGTCGCCGGAACGGATGCGACCGTTCTTATTCTCGGTGAGACCGGAACCGGAAAGGAGCTGCTTGCCAAGGCGATTCACGTCAATAGCGCGCGCCGGGATCGGCCCTTTGTCGTGATCAACTGCGGGGCGATCCCTCGGGAACTGCTCGAATCCGAATTATTCGGCCATGTCCGCGGGGCATTTACCGGCGCCCTCACGCACAAGAAGGGCAAGGTCGAAATGGCCGATGGCGGCACTGTATTTCTGGATGAAATCGGCGAGATGCCACTGGAACTACAAGTACGGCTGCTCCGGTTGGTTCAGGAACGCGAGATCGAGAAGGTAGGCTCGGCCCACCAGATCAAAGTGGACGTGCGCATCATCGCGGCGACTAATCGGAACCTGGAGCAACTCATCAAGGAAGGCCGTTTCCGCGAAGACCTGTATTACCGCCTCGCGGTCGTACCCCTCACGCTTCCGGCGTTACGAGAGCGCATGGAGGATATATCGGAATTGGTTGTGCACTTCTTTGAACGCAGCAAGGAGCGCCTCGGGAAAAGCCACCTGAAACTTCCCTCTTCCATGTTGTCTTACTTTCAAAACCACGATTGGCCCGGAAATGTGCGCGAGCTGGAAAACACGCTCTCGCGAATTGTGGTTTTGTGCCGCGGCGATCAGGTCATGCCTTCGGATCTCCCAGTCTTCCTGCACGGCGCTTCGTCGTATTTGGAACCTGAAAAACTGATATTGCCTGAGAACGGCCTGAGCCTTGAGGCCCTGGAGCGAAGTGTGATCCTTGCCGCTCTCCGGAGATTTAACGGGAACCAGACGAATGCCGCTCGTCACCTTTCGATCAGCAGAAAAGTCCTGATGAACCGAATGGCGAAATATCGAATTCGAAAATCAGAGGTTCAGGCATTAACCTCGGATTTGTCTCCTCAGAGCTTACCTATCACCGCAGAGGAGGGCGGCCTTTCGTCCCCACCGCACAAAAGCGTTCGTAAGCAAGCTAGTTCGAGCTAGTTAGATAAATCTTGAAGGTACAAAGGCTTCCGGAGGAAAAGCCTCTGTAAAGGAGGCTAGGTCGGCCGGTGCCATTTCCACTCTACCGCTTTTTTTCTTAAAGCCGCAACGGCAGCATTCCCGACACATGATAAGGCCGCCATGCATTGGATCCGCACTTTTGGTAAAAAAAAGAATCCAAACCCTGGCGCCACAATCTCTGTTACCGAGGGAAAAGGTAAAACGCCTATGAAAGCTATGACCCGTAAGCTCCTGACCGGTTAGTCGTTCCGCAGACATAGCTTTTTACATGCACTCAAGAAGACTCCGGATGAGCCGCGGGTCTAAAATCTCGCAAGTGGCTCTTTAACTGTTGGCTAGCTTAGCTAGCGGCGAACTCACTTCCGTTCTAGGAATGAACCCTGTATCATCAATGAGTAGTCAGGTCTAAAACACTAGTGGACTTTGTGCCACGCCGATCTCACCTCTACCTCCGAGGGTGAGAGCGTCGCCGGGCGCGCCCGCGCTGCGTGCGCGCCCGCACTTTTTGCGCGGCTGCAAAAAAATTGACATCGATTCCCGTAACAAAACCAATTTACCTTTGTTCTGAGCCTTGAACTCCGGCAAGGCTACCCCGGAGGAGCGTGTCCCGTGACGACTGTGTCGGAGACAATCTGCGTCCGCGGCGCTTCTACAATCTTTTCCGCGGAGAATTTCATCCCTTTCCCAGGAGCTTGAACGTCCACTAAGCCCGCCGACAGCAGCCGTTCTGCCACTCCAAAATCAAAGCGCAGATCCGGGACAGGACTATTTCTGCGACGGGATCAGGGGCGACATCATTTATGCTCTTAGCCGGATACCCGGCCTGTGAGGGACGGTGAAGTCGAAAGTCTTGCGGGTGGTTATTGCAAATCATTGGAGGCGCGGGGGAGAATCGAACCCCCGAATAAAGGTTTTGCAGACCTCTGCCTTAAAACGTTAAACTACGTTAAATCAGTCCATAATTCACTACGATCTTGGTCTTAGTCCGGTTTCCGTCCGGTCTCCGTTACATCCGAGTCCGTCCGGGTGATGTTATGCCACAGCGGTTTTCGTGGCAGCCGCCGGCTCCTCAAAGAAAGACCGCCTCGAGTTCCCTTGGCGGCGTTACAATCCAGAAACGGCCATACAGGAGAGAATCGGCATCATGCGGGTTGCCCCGGCATGGTATCTTGGTACAAACCTACCAAGCATCTGAAAATTCGGCCAGGTCGAAAGCAGG
Source organism: Bryobacteraceae bacterium (assembly GCA_036521975.1). Taxonomy (GTDB): domain Bacteria; phylum Acidobacteriota; class Terriglobia; order Bryobacterales; family Bryobacteraceae; genus Palsa-187. Next base: position 5,135 of record DATDGT010000239.1, on the reverse strand, counting down.
AGGCATATTGCGACACGAACCGAAAAGATCTACGGAACAGATCCACGTTAGAGTGCCACCGGAACTTCACCGGGCCATAAAAACTCATTGCGCCGCCAACGGCGTCTCCGTACAAGACTGGGCGTGTAACCTCTTTCTCAGCGCGATCGAGAACTCCGAGATCGTCCGCATATTGCCGTCGGGACGGTCAGACGGCAACCCGGACGGCCAGGTACAGGCAGGAAAAAATCAGAAACTATCCGACGTCAGGGCTTCAGCAGCAACCACAAGGAGTAAGTGAGAAATGGCAGAGTTGGCCCTGATCCCAGAACAGTGGAATGACATTCTACTGGTGGAGGACAACTCTGCGCGGGCAAAACGCCGACGGGTGGTAGGCGTCGCGCCGGCAAACTTCAACACGCAGGTAACCGTTCGTTTGCACCGCATCAATGCCAGCGGGTGCAAGGTACTCGCGGAAAAAACCTATCGCGCCGGCGCCTTGAAAGCGAGCGTGAAGGACGGAGGCAAAGCGAGTGTGGCATTGGAATTGATCGATAGCGTACGACTGCGTGGAGGGAGCACAGTCGTCGCCGCTGGTTCCGCCTTTGGCTGCAATACGCGGTTCCTGGCAGGGCTGGCGGATCGTACTCTTGATTCGGTCGTGGAATTAAGACCCAGCTCGCCTTTGCGCTGTTCGAACGTTGCGGTTGATACCGGCCTGGCGTCAACGGCGGGGGAGCTTCTAAGACTACCCAAGTGGACGAGGTTTGAGCTAACGGCCCCCTGCGCTGTTGGCGCCCTTGAATACTGGGCGGCACTCCTGGCCGAGGTATGGATGCCTGGTGGCGGCTTAGGCCGGCTATTCGCAGTCCAAACAGGCGGGATTCCGGGCATCCATCGCGGAACTATTTTTGGACTGACATCGGCTTGCACTGCGGAGCTCTCAGACCTCCTTCGCGCCGTGGGGTGGGCGCGATGGATTCGGCCTGCTACACGCAGGGAGGAACGGAGGTTATTTCCCTTACCACCGACGCGCGGCCAAATTCGGACTGATGGTACACAAAAGCAGCTCGCGACCGCGCCTTTAACGGTGCGCGCGAATATCACCCTTGCCTTCCAGCAAGACACTCGGGCACCGTGGAATCAGGGAGAACTTCCACTCTATCCATCCGACTTGCGCGGCCAGTTGGCGTCCGTCTCACCGATACTAAACGTCGCTGAGCTCTTCGCAGGCGCTGGAGGCATGGGGCTGGGCTTCCTAATGGCCCACAGAGGTCGGCAACGGTATCGTGTTGTGTTCTCTGGCGAAGTCAACCCGATATACGTGGAGACGCTCCGGACCAATCACACGATGCTCAGCTCCCGGCGGCGTGGCGACCGTGCGGACCACGTGCCTGAGTGTGTTGAACCGGTGGATCTCAGGACGGCGGACGCTCGCGCTTTCCTTCGGCAGCGTGCCCGAGAGGCAGGGGGATTGCACGTTTTGATCGGTGGTCCTCCATGTCAGGGCTTCTCGAACGCCAATCGTAACTCGTGGCACAGCGCGAACCCGCACAACCAGCTCATTGAGGTGTTCCTTGGGTTCGTAGAGGACCTTCATCCCCCGGTGTTCCTTTTAGAAAATGTTCAAGGCATTCTCTGGACACAAAAGGGCGGACGATCCGTTACGGCTGTTGAGTACCTTGCACGCCGTATGAAGGAAGCGGGTTACGAGTTGTTCCCAAAACTGTTGGACGCTGTTTGGTACGGTGTCCCCCAATATCGAAGTCGCTTCTTTCTTTTGGGGCTCTCGAGAGACCTCAGGTACCGGGAGGAGGATTTTGGGCAGTGGGGGCCGTTTCCCCTTCCAACACACGGTCCCGGAGGCTCTGAGCCATACATCACAGTGCGAGAGGCGATCGGCGATCTGCCTCAGCTCGAAAACGGAGAGGACTCCGCGTCGCTGGAGTACAGTGAACCGTCTGCCGAAGAACTCTTCGCGAACCCATTTTTGAAACTGATGCGACGCGGTGCACCGCGTGGGGTAATCGTTGACCATGTGACCTCGCGGCACGCCGACTACGTTATTGAAAGATATCGCCACATCCCGCAAGGGGGTAACTGGGAGGATATTGCCGACAAGCTGACGAACTATGCTGACGTCCAGCGAACACACAGCAACATCTACCGCAGATTGAAGTGGAGCGAGCCGTCTATCACGATCGGCCACTACCGAAAAAGCATGCTAGTTCACCCGAGTCAGCATCGTGGCCTGTCACTGCGGGAGGCGGCTCGTCTCCAGTCTTTCCCGGATTGGTTCCGGTTTTCTGGAAGCGCGGACTCCGGAGCCGGTGGGCTTGTGCATAAGCAGCAGCAACTCGCGAACGCTGTGTGCCCTCTGGTAACCAAAGCGCTGGCTGAATTCATTCTGCGATTGTAGGGGACGAAGAAACGGTGGACCGATTCCTGACGGCGTTGCAAAAGCGGGTGACCGGCGTCCTGCTCGGATTCCGGGCCTTCACGCTGACTCTTGCGACGCGCCCTCGACTAGTCGCAAAGAAGCCGATCCGGTTGGATGGTAGTTCTTCCGCGCCATTCGGTCCGACAGGATTGAGATCCGTCCCGCCGTCGGAAACCCCCATCGCGCCGACAGGACCCGCTGAGTCGTTGCTCTCAAATGAGGTCGAGATCTCCGCGCCGCACAGTGAACCTACCGGTTCAGCTCCCAATGTGTCCCCCAACGATGCAGAACGGCGGAAAGCGATCCAGTTAGAGACACCGATTGGGCCGTCAACTAGACGAGCCGACGATCTTGTAGCCGCTGCCATCATCGACCTGGCGCAGGCGGTCCCAGGCAGCGAGGGTATCGGTTCTGGAGAAGGGCTGGTGCAGGGAACTGATGCCCACGCGTTTCCGCAACCAGAGCCGGTGCCGACAGTAGGCGAATTCCAGTCAGAGCCGATCGGAGACACCGAAAAGGCGGTGGGTCCTGCAGCGGGCAGCGATGGAAATGGCACGGGGGCGGCTCATGAATCCAGCCTTTCGACGCCCCCGCTCGGTCCGGCCGCTGACGGAGTAGAAACCGTAGAGGCGGGTGGAGGAGAGGTCAAACCGGAAGCCGACGTAGTCCAGCCGCTTCCGCAACTGAAGACACCACCATCATCTGCGATATCGGAGCCTTTGCCATCCGCGTGGCCGACAACCGATGCTGGACCTGAGGGGACCCAACTTCCCGCCGCATCCGAATTCGAAGAGGCAACAGCCGAACCAGAAATCGCAGCCGCCCACGACGATATGGGTCAGATCCTCCAGCCAGCACCTCAGACGCCCGATGTCGAGTTTGGCTCTCCCGCTGCCGTCCAAATTCGCGCCGGTGGGCCTGCGGCCCTGGCGGGACCACAACCAGAACCGATCGGTGAAATCGTCAATGTCGAACATTCAGAAAGGGCGGCGGCGTACCCGCCGGCTGCCAAGTCGAGGAGGCCTGACGGTACCCATGCCGCGCACAACCACGCCAAAGCCGGACAGAGGCCACCACGGCCCTCAATGGAATCCTACGAACAACCTTTCGTCGATCCTCGTCTACCGCCACACTCCGATGAGTACGCCGTCTGGAACAAAGCAGTCGTGCAACACTGTCTACTCACGGATGCGACGGAGGGCCAAACTGTCTACCTAACAATCACTCCAAGGATACTTGCTCGCGCTCTATCGGACGTGGCCAACCTTGTGCTCGCGCCGGAAGACGCAGAGGTCCGTTTTGCTCGTGCCGTGTCGACGATGTACCACAAGCGGGTACTGCCACACCCGCGGAAACTGCAGGTACTTCGCCGATGCGGCGAAGACGGCCTGCCAGAATGCGTTGCCTTCCTCGGCCTTTCGGTGTTGGCTGCGTACAGAATGCACACCGATGAAGGGGCGGCAGCGAACGCATATTACAAGCGGATCGATGAGTTGCTGCTTTGCGGTATTTCCGGAGGGCTCCCTCGTGGCTTTGATCCCGACGAGTTCGAAGGCCTCTGGCGCTTCCTGCGCGCATGGCTCGAACGCGACCACGGCCCGCAATTGGCGCTACCTGGATCGGACGTCGGGTTGCGACGCTTTGTTGCGCTGCCCCTGACCCACGTCCCGTTGAGACAAGTAGATATTGAGCGGCTCCCCGATTTCTTCGACTGGGGCGGGTACGAACCGGGTGAGCGAGCTCCCGTCAACCGGATCAACACTGACCTCTTCAAGTGGGCGCGCGTGCGTGGTGCCTTCACAAAAGCTGGCATGGATGCGCTTGCTGACGATCGCCGCACGGCCGTTCTGATTCAGATCATGCATGAACTCGAATGCTGGGACGGGTCTCATACGGACAGCCTCGGCGCGCGGACAGCGCAGGTGGAGCTGTTCCTGGAGTGGGAGCGTAGGATTCCCAAGCTATCCTTTCTGCCTAGGCGTCCAGCGGCGTTTCCGGAAGTCTTCGACGATGGCGTTCATGTCTTCGAAGCCGGTCTGGATGGATGGTACGAGACGGTTATCATCGGCATTGAGGACGGTCCCGCCCTGGCAAGCGGGTTCGCGTGGGAATCCGCCTCTAACGGCGTTCGAACCGTGTTGCGTCGCACCGCGGCCTCGGCCATTGCAATGGCGCCCTCGGACTTCGCTGGGCCGGTTTCACACAATGGCCTTCTACTCGGAGCGCCGGGGGCCGCACTGTGTCGAGACACCTTAGTCGTTCCTGCGCGGCAGTACATCGAGGACGTGACGGGGCAGCGGTGCCTTCCTGTTCGACCACAGAACGCACCTGCAGGTTGGACCTTGTTCACGGACATCAAGCCCGTACGTCGGTTGCCAGCGCCTAGCGGCCTAGAGGGACTGGAAATCATCGCGAACATTGAAATAATCCCGCAGGGAGGGCTCCGTGTCGGAAGGCGGTGGGCTTGGCTGGCCGAAGCCCCTCCGATGTTGTTCGTAACAGGATCCGAGCCGGGCGAGCATGCCACGATCGACGGCGATCCAGTGGAAGTGGACGAGGGTAGTGTGATCAGAGACCGGCGCGTGTCAAGCACTTTGAGACACCTGGCATGGGAATTTAGTGACTTTCTTCCTTTGTCTTTTGGCCGTTTGGTACCGGCTTGTTGATCCAAACGTCCGAGGGCAACGGCAGTGGTCTTGGCGATTGCCTGACGAAG
>DATDGT010000238.1:0-6835 GCA_036521975.1 Bryobacteraceae bacterium | reverse complement strand
ATCCCACCGGTCTCAAACCGAACCGCCGACTCATCTCATCGCTCGCCCTCAAACCCGGCAAGATATTGCCGCGATGGAACTACACCATTGCACCCAATCTGTGAGAATCTATGGAAGTTAATTTTGCGTGGACCCTAAGCGGAGTAATCGCGGAGAAGCTGGCGGATTCCACGGCGTGTAGCGTCCCGATCCGTTGCAGCACTTCGCCATAAAAGCCCGCCAGACGAGCTTCGCGATAGCCCAGCTTGGAGCCGTCCACAGCGACCAGCAGAATGCCCTCGCGCTGAAATCCCGTGTCCAAGCCGCGAAGATTTTTGAGCGTCCTTACGAACAGTCCCGCGCCGATGAGCAGAATCATCGAAAGCGCAACCTGCGCGATTACCAGCAGCGGGGCAGCGGATCGTTTCTTGCCACCCGCCTTAGCCCCGCTGGAAACGAGGCCGAAAACCACAGCCGAGCCTACCGCCGCCGTCATGGCGGCTCCGAGCACATGCCAATTGGGCGCGATATCCATCGCAAGGGCGCGGGCTTGACCGCTCGAAAGAAGTTGTAGCAGGAAACGGCTGCACAACCAGGCAAGGGCAACCCCGAGCACCGCGCCACAAACCGAGAGCAGTAAACTCTCGGTCAGCATCTGGCGAACAATCCGCAGGCGGCTGGCGCCGAGCGCGAACCCCATCGTGATCTCCTTTTGCCGCGCGGTCGCGCGGGCTAGCAAAAGGTTTGCGACATTAGCGCACGCGATCAAGAGCACAAGTCCCGTGAGAGCCATCAGCACATATAGCGGCTGGCGGAATTGGCGGCGAAGATCGGTCCAGCCGGTGCCGCCGGGACGAAGCTCGATCCAGGTTCCTCGCACTCTGCGGAGTGAGCCGGGCATGCTCGCCGGGATCGCGGACTCCGCCAGTTGCGGCCAGATCGTTCGCATCCGGGCTGTGAGCTGATCGCGGGACATGCCGGGTAGCGGCCGCGCCAGCACGCGAATCCACCAGGAGCCGGCGTCGATCATGTACGGCTCGTCGGGTTGAAGTTGCGGGAGAACCGCAAGCGGCAAGGTAATATCGGCAATTTGCCCGACGTTCGCTCCAGTGAAACCGGCGGGCGTCACGCCCACAACGATAACCGGCTTACCGAAAATCTGGATTGACTGGCCGACGACTCGCGGATCGCGGCCGTATTTTCGCTCCCAGTAGCCGTAGCCGATCACCGCGGCGGGAACAGCTCCCGGCTTGTCATCGTCCGGCGTCAGTAGGCGGCCCGCGGCTGGCTGAAGCCCGAGCGTTTCGTAAAACCCTCCGGTAACCCAGGCTCCGGTCGTGTCCTCGACGGCATCGCGCGGTCCAGTAGGGAATCGCCCGCCGGTGAACCCGCACAATCCGGCGAAGATATCGTGGGGCGTCTCAAGAGCTTTGACCAGTGGATAAGAAAAATTCTCCGCGTAGGGGCCCCGCTCGGGCGCTCCCGCGATGCTCAACTGCAACAACTCTTGCGGATTGTGCACCGGCAGCCAGCGCAGTAGTAGCGCGTCGATGAGGCTGTAGATTGCGGTGCTCGCGCCGATGCCGAGAGCCAGCGAAAGCACCGCCGTGGCGGCGAACGCCGGGCTTTTACGCAACGTGCGCAATCCGTAGCGCAGATCCTGCCCTAGCCGGTCGAGCCACGTCCAGCCCCACGCCTCGCGGACGTTTTCTTTGATGATCGTGACATTCCCAAATGCGGGGCCAAGTGCGCGGCGACCTTGCTGTTCCTCCGCCTCCAGCTCCAGATGGGCGCGCAGCTCACGATCGAGGTCTTGTTCGCGATTCCTTCGCCAGAACATCAGTCGCCTCTCAATGTCGCCATGGGGTCGATCCGCGATGCGCGGCGAGCGGGTATCAGCGTCGCGAGCAGCGTCACACCCAGAACCGCGATCACAGCCAGCGCGAGCGTCGGGGCATCGGTGGGCGTGGTTTCAAAAAGCAGGCTCTTCAACACGCGCGTCAGCCCCAGCGCGCCAGCGAGTCCGGCAACCACACCCGCGGCGCCCAGAACCAGGCCTTCGCGAAGCACCAGCCGCCTCACGTCTCCGGGCCGCGCGCCCAAAGCCATGCGGATGCCAATCTCGCGCGTTCGCTGCGCCGCCGAGTAGGCCGCGACTCCATAGATGCCGATGGCCGCCAGCAAGCCAGCCAACGCTCCGAAAATTCCGAGCAGCGCCAGTTGCAGCCGCGGCTGGGCGACGGAATCGGAAAAGACCTGTTCCATGGTTTTGACGTGTGTGATCGCCTGGTCTGGATCGACGCGGTGAATTGCGGCCTGCACCGAATGGGCGATCTGAAGAGGATCGCCCGAGGCACGAATCGCAATTTGCGCGAAGAACATCGGCGATTGAAGATTGTCGATGAAGATGGTGGCGCGAGGGGGCGTTTGCAGGTCGTCCTGGCGGGCGTCCGCGACTACGCCCACAATTTCCCCGGGATTCCGGAATTCGCGTCCCCAGCAAACATTCAGCTTCTGTCCCACTGCGTCGCGATCCGGCAAGAACCGTCGTACAAATTCCTGGTTGACCATGATGACGCTGGTCGAATCGAATGTGTCGCGGGCATCGAAATGGCGGCCGCCGCGCAGCGGCGTGCCCATCGCCTGGAAATAGCCCGGACTTACGACAAGAATGTTCGCGTCGGGCGAGACAGAAGGCGTTGGCGGACCTTTCTCCGCCAGGTCAAAGCAGGATCCCGAATCATCTTCCTGAAGAGGAAGCCATAGTACGGATCCCGCCTCACGCACTCCGGGCACCATTCGAATTTCATCCAGCACGCGCGCAAAATATGTGGCGCGTCCGCGCGGCTGAAGATACTTCGCGGGTGACGCGAACATCCTCAGCGTCAGGATGCGCTGCGTTTCAAAACCGGGATCGACGGAAATCAATCTATGAAAACTCCGCAGCATCAGCCCCGCGCCGGCCAAGAGGATGAGCGAGAGAGCGATCTCCGCGACGACCAGTCCCTGGCGCAGAGAGTTCTTCGACGCACGAATTGCTCCCTGGCGAAGTACCTGGTGGGGATGGACCTGAGAGACGTGGAGCGCCGGAATCAATCCGAAGATGATCGCCGTGACGAACGAAAGGGCGAGCGCAAAGAGCAAGACTGAGCTGTCTATGTGAATCGCCTCCATGCGCGGAATCCGATTTTGAGCGGGAATGATCGCCAGCACCGCCTTGACGCCCCAGTAAGCGGCCGCGCAGCCCGCGGCGCAGGCCGCCAGGGCCAGCACCAGGCTTTCCGCGAGAAGCTGCTGCAGGAGCCGGCGGCGGCCCGCGCCCAAGGCGGCGCGAACCGCGATTTCGCGTGACCGCCCGGAGGAGCGCATCAGTAGAAGGTTCGCCACATTGGCGCAAGCGATCAGCAGCACGATTCCCGCCGCGGCGAACAGTACCAGCAAAGGCAAGCGCACGTTGCGCGTGGCGTCCTGGAGCATCGGCGCCACCTCCGCGCTCCAACCGGCGTCGTAATCGGGGCGCTCGCGAGACAATTGCGCGGCGGCGGATTGCAGATCGCTCTCGGCCTGCTTCCTGGTGACGTCTGGCTTCAGCCGCGCAACTACGGTGAGGCTTCGTCCGAGTTGCCAGTTGGGAGATCGATCGATAAAAAGGGGCATCCAGATATCGGGAGTGGATTGGGGCAGCGCGAATCCGCGAGGCATGACTCCCACGATGATGGCCGGAGATCCGTTGAGGGTAATTTTCCGGCCAAGCACCGCCCGATCGCCGCCGAAGCGCGCCTGCCACAGGCCGAAGCTCAGGATGGCAACATCGCCATGGCCCGGACGCCCGTCCTCTGCCGTAAACGAGCGGCCCAGGGCCGGAGAAGCGCCGAGAACAGCGAAGTACTGAGGCGAGACCGCAATTCCGTCAAGGGCGATGGGATCGCCAAGGCCGGTCAGATTCGCCGGAAAGACGCTCACGGCGGCCATGTCTTCGAAGCTGTGCGTGTGTTCGCGCCACTCGAGAAAGTTCACGCCATTGACGACATTGCGGAAATACCCCTGGGCGGGTTTGTTTTCCCAGAGTTGGACCAATCTCTGCGGCTGAAAGAAGGGAAGCGGTTTCAGAAGCACCGCATTCACCACCGTGAAGATCGCCGTGTTTGCGCCGATACCGAGGGCCAGCGAAAGCGTGGCGGTCAGCGCGAAGGCTGGGCTTTTGCGCAGCGCGCGAACGGCGTAGCGCGCGTCTTGCCAGAGCCGGTCCAGCCACATCCAGCCCCAGGTTTCGCGGACGTCTTCTTTGATCAACGCCGTGTTGCCGAGAGCGCGGCGGGCCGCGTAGGCGTCTGGTTGTTCTTGCGCTTCCAGGTTCAGATGGTCGCGCAGCTCGCGATCGAGGTCGTGTTCGCGTTTACGCCGCCAAAACATGTCTTTTCTTCTTTAGGCTTCGCTGGCCTCCCCGGGCCACATTACGCGTGCAATCGCGCCCGCAAGCTTCTTCCACTTCGATTCTTCTTTCGCGAGCTGTTTCCGCCCAGCCGCCGTGAGGCGGTAATACTTCAGCTCGCGCTTCTGTTCCCGAACCTCCCATTTGGAGGAGAGCCAGCCTTTCCGCTCCAGCCGATGCAAGGCAGGATAGAGCGAGCCGTGCTCCACTTGAAGCACGTCTTGGGTGGTCCGTTGTATGTGCTTCGCGATCCGATGGCCGTGAGCGGGGCCGAAAAGCAGCGTTCGCAGAATCAGCATGTCCAGCGTTCCCTGAAGAAGCTCGATTTTAAGCTCGACTTTCTCCCGTCCGGTTTTCTCTGGCATGGTAGACATACTACCATCAAGCCTTCCTGCGCGCAAGACCCATGTGCGGATGGTGCGAGAGCAGCGGATATAAACTCGAACATGCCGGTTGCGCTAGAGAACCGATCGCTCCGCCGCCTCTTGAATCGCTCCCCAGAAAGCGACGGACTCGCGCTGATATCGAGGAGCTGACCTCGATGGGATGGTTTACCGGCAAGTACGCCTCGGTTGTCGCTTATCGCGATGAAAGCGTCGCGCCTCTCGCCGCGCGGGACTCCCAATTTCCCGTGGCCTCGGAATTCAGGGAGTGACGGTTTGCACGCAGTCCAGCCTGAATTCCGTAAAATTCCTTCCAATTTACCCGTAATTACTCGATTACCTGGCCCTAGGGCTGAGCGTCATTCTAAACATAACAATCTAATAAAGGAATCCAGTCCGCCCGAACCAGGAAAGCTGAATGCAGACAGCTCCTGGCGGTGCGCAGGGGGGCGCATTTTTCCGCGTCCTTTGCGCTTTAAGCGGCGGGCCGGACTTCCCGGTATAGAGCTAAGAACCCCGGCGTTCAGCGATCGCTCACGATTGGGTTCTGTAGAGGAGGGAAATGCACCTGCCGATGATCCTGCGGTGTCAGATCGAGGCCGCTTGTTGCAAGGATGCGCGAGCGGTTTCTGAGAAACGCGCGCGCAACGGACTCGCCAGGCGCGGCCAAGTCCGCCGAGGTTCTCATTCGTTTGAGGCCGCGCCCGGCGGCCTGTGGGCTCGCCAGGCGAGGAGGGCGCGGTGACGCCCGCTTCCGTCGCGCCTGGCCCAGCGTCTTCGTGGAGCGTGCTGGTGGAACGCATTCGCAGCGGCGACTCCACCGCCTGCGAGGAACTGTACTGCACCGCTTTCGTGGAGGTGCGCCGCTGGTTCTCCCGCCGTCTGGGAGCGCAGTACGCCGAGGATCGGACGCACGACACATATCTGGCCACGATCCTGGCTATCGTCAATGGCGGCCCGCGGGAGCCCGACCGCCTTCCCGGATTCATTCAGGGCATCGCCCAGCGGCAGTTATGCGTTTCCATTCGCGGCCTGCTTGAGCGCCGCGCCCGGGAAATCGCTTGCGAAAGGCTGGTCCTTTCCGATCCCGCTCCCGATCTCGACAGCGCGATTTTACGCCGCGAAAAGCGCGATTGCGTGAAACGCGCACTGCGCGCGTTGTCTGGCCCACAACGCGAGATTCTGGTGCGGTTCTACGTGTGGGAGCAGGAGCCAGAGAAGATTTGCGCCGAAATGACGCTCACGCCAACTCAATTCCGCCTGTTGAAGTGGCGGGCGAAAGCGGAATTCGGAGCGTTGGCCAGAAAGCGTCTCCAAGCGCAGGAGTTGAAACTGCTGGCGACGCGGGCCGAACGGACGCCTCTGTTAAACTTAACCCGGTAAGCGTTTGCGGGCTGTCACTTGGGGGTGGTTCCTATGAAAACGCGCCGTAAATTCGTCGCGGGGGCAGCTGCCGTGGTCGCGTCGGCACAGGCCGGGGCGCAGGCAACGGGCGGCATCCGAGGCTTCGACCATGTCGCACTGCCGATGCAAAATACCAGCGCGATGCTTTCCTTCTATCGCGCGTTAGGGCTGGAAGTAAGAGAGAGCGCCAACGCCATTTCCGTTTACATCGGCGAGCAGATGATCAACTTCCATCGGCCGGTGTGGTGGCAGAACCCAAGCTTCACGCTGCGCGCGGGCGCCGCGAAGCCTCCCTGCGGAGATCTGTGCTTCGTTTGGGACGGTACTCCGGAGGCGCTGAAAAGCCTGCTCGACCGCGTAGGAGCGAAGATCGAGGAAGGACCCGTGGCGCGGCAAGGCGGCCGCAAGAAGACCGCTTCCAGCGTTTATGTGCGCGACCCGGATGGGAATCTGCTGGAGTTCATGATTTATTGATTGCGCGCGGGACCCTTGCTGGGGCTAGCTACTTTCCCACTTAAAATTCCGCGCCGAAGCCCCTTGTTTTCATAACGCGTCCGCGCCCCGGCTTGTCGGATCGACCGCGGCCCTGCTCGCCGAGAGACCAGCGACCAGACAGCGCCGAACCGCTGCCGCAATC
>DATDGT010000237.1:0-26677 GCA_036521975.1 Bryobacteraceae bacterium | reverse complement strand
TACCACCAAGTCCAACGACAATGAAGCACGCCCACAAGGTGCCGCTAGCAATTTGGCCTTTGCTGCTCAGCGGGGCAGTGAAGGCGGATTATGAAATAGTAACGACAACTCTATAACAGTTATTTTTGCGGCCGGACTTATGCAGGCACAAGCGCTCCAGCTTCTTCGACAGGCACTCGCCGACAATACTGCGACCTTCCGTGACGGACGGTGGCAGGCGATCTCCGCTCTGGTTGAGCGCAGGGCGAGGCTTCTTGTAGTCCAGCGGACGGGATGGGGCAAGAGCCTCGTGTATTTTCTTGCCACAAGACTTCTCCGCGATCGGGGAGCAGGCTGCACAATTTTGATCTCGCCGCTCCTGTCTCTCATGAGGAACCAGATCGCTGCGGCTCGAAGGATAGGAGTTAGAGCAGAGACAATCAACTCGAGTAACGAGACAGAATGGCGCCGAATTGAAGCCAGTTTGCACCGCGATGAAATCGACGTGCTCTTAATCTCACCGGAGCGACTCGCCAATGACGATTTTGTCACACGGTGCCTCCTGCCCATTGTAAATAGGGTTGGTCTCTTCGTTGTGGATGAGGCCCACTGCATTTCGGACTGGGGACACGACTTCCGACCAAATTATCGGAGGATCGTCAGGATACTGAGGGCGCTTCCGCGGACCATCCCGGTTCTTGCTACGACCGCGACGGCCAATGATCGGGTCGTAGGAGACATCGTCGAGCAGCTCGGCCCGAATTTGGATGTCCAGCGTGGCCCTTTGACGCGAGCGAGCCTCAGTCTCCAGAACATCAACCTGCGTTCGCAAGCGGAGCGCATGGCCTGGCTCGCCAACATTCTTCCACAACTGCCTGGGAGCGGAATCGTCTACACGCTGACTGTCCCGGATTCGAAACGTTTGGCGCACTGGCTTCAATGTCAGGGAATTGATGCGGAGCCATATTACGGTGCCATGGAGACAAACGAGCGGGAAGGTCTGGAGAACCGACTCCTCACCAATGAAATCAAAGTGCTGGTGGCGACTGTCGCTCTGGGGATGGGCTTCGACAAGCCCGACCTTGGTTTCGTCATTCACTATCAGCGGCCTGCGTCCGTTGTGCACTATTACCAACAGGTTGGGCGTGCCGGGCGCGCCGTGGAAGATGCCTATGGCATTCTTCTGAACGGGGAAGAAGACGACGCCATCGCGGACTACTTCATACGGTCGGCCTTTCCAACGCCCCAAGACGTGGAGCTGCTGCTGGGGACTATGCGAACCGCGAACGTCGCCCTGACGATCCCGAAGCTCCAGGAACGGGTTAATCTCGCGAAGGGCAAGATTGAAAAGATTCTGGAGTTTCTGCTGCTCGAATCGCCCGCACCAATTCAGAAGACAATGGCCGGCTACGTACTGAACCCTGTGCGCTGGCAGATGCCGGTGGACCGGATCAAACGGATCACAAACCTGCGCCGGGGTGAGTTGGAGCGGATGCAAGTCTACATGGGCAGCCAAGACTGCCTTATGCAGTTTCTGGCTGAAGAGTTGAACGATCCAGATGCGGGACCGTGCGGCAAGTGCGTGAACTGCGCTGGGCGTCTGCTGCCCGAAGATTACCTGGATGACGTTGCCCAAGCGGCAGTGGAGTTCCTGGACCGTCAAGAGAATCCTATCCAGCCACGAAAACGTTGGCCGCCCTCACTGACTGATCCTGAGATGCATGGGAATATTGCGGCCGCTCAGCAGGCGCAGGAGGGGCGCGCATTGTGCCGGTGGGGCGATCCCGGTTTTGGCACACTTGTGCGGCGAGGCAAGCAGCAGGAACACCATTTTGACGAACAACTCGTTGAAGCCGCCGCCCGTTTAATCTTAAACCGCTGGCGACCCGATCCCGCACCAACTTGGATCACGTGCGTTCCTTCAAGACGACATCAGACGCTTGTCCCGGAATTCGCGCGGCGCCTTGCACATCGCCTGGGCCTACCGTTCGTCGAGTGTATCCACAAGGTGAGGGATACTGAACCCCAGAAAACCCGTGCCAACAGCTTCCAGCAGGCCCAGAACCTGCTTGGGGGGTTCGCTGTTGATCAGGCGACGGTCAGACCGGGACCGGTGCTGCTGGTCGATGACATGGTCGATTCGAAGTGGACGTTTACGGTGACGGCGTCTCTGTTGCGTCGGGCCGGGAGCGGTGTGGTCTATCCGTTTGCTCTCGCCGACACTTCTTCGGAAGATAATGATTAGGAGATGCAATTGGAGTCGACTCTGACGGCTGATACCCAAGCGGTGCTCCTCCTGTGCGGAGAACTCGGCCAGCGCGGAGGCGCCGGCCTGAAACCTCTGGGCCTGCGGCAATACAACAATTTGGCCACATGGCTGAAAACGGAAGGCTTGCGCCCGGGTGACCTGCTCACGTCAGAAGGCAAAACAAAGCTCGGCGGACTCCAAACCGCCGAGATCAATCCTGATCGAGTTGCGCCGCTGCTGGACCGCGGTACTGCCCTTGCCTTGATCGTCGAGAAGTGGGAAAGAAGTGGCCTCTGGGTCATCAGTCGTAGCGACAGCTGCTATCCCGAACGGCTCAAGCGTTATCTCGGCCAAGCGGCCCCGCCCCTCCTCTATGGTGTCGGGTCGAAGAGCCTACTCAACAGAGGGGGCCTAGCCGTAGTGGGGTCACGTGACCGGACGGAGGAGGATGGCGATTTTGCGCGTCGGGTCGGGGAGCGTTGCGCCCAGGAGGGCGTAGCTATCATTTCGGGTGCCGCCAAGGGGATTGATCGGGACGCCATGGCCGGTGCCTTGGAAGTAGGGGGCTGGGCGTTGGGAGTTCTTGCCGAGGGTCTGGCTAAGACCGCCACATCGGGCCAGTACCGCGCGGGGTTGGTGAGCGACCATCTGACTTTGGTCTCGCCGTTCGATCCCGATTCAAGATGGTTCGCCTACAACGCGATGGACAGGAACAAGCTTCTCTACGGTTTTAGCGATGCAGCGCTGGTGGTTGCCAGCTCAGCCGACTCTGGAGGCACATGGGCAGGTGCTACCGAAGCGCTGCAGCTTGGCAAGGTAAAGGTCTTCGTGAAGTCCACAGGTGTCCTTGCGCCAGGCAATCCGAAGCTGATGCACATGGGCGGAATTCCTTTTCCCTCAGAGCCATGGGAGAACCTTCGACCGTTGTTCACCGCACCCGAAGCGAAAAACGGCCAGTTGTTCTCCGCGGCGGCGGCATATTCAGATCCAGTAGCACCAGGTCCGGCGTGTCCTGGTCCACCAATTCCAGGGCTTCTGCTCCGTCCCTAGCTTCTGTCACCTGATGCCCGCCGCGGATCAACGACTCCCTAGCGAGTGCGCGAAGGTCTTCATCGTCATTGACCACCAAGACCCGTAAACGGCCTTCCAAAACGGGATCATGGCTGGGAGCGCTAATGGGGCGCGAAAAAACCTCCCTCTCATAACACTCTTCGCATCCTTCGAACGCGCAGGAAACGTTCATCGGCGAGCCCAGCAAGGCCACAATCTCATGCGCCTTTTCTTCGATCCGGCTGATAAAGGCATCGTCGTGGTACGGATCATGATGAGTCAGGAAAAGCCGCTTTACGTTCGCGGCGGCCGCAATCTGGACGGCGAAGGAGTAAGTGCCGTGCCCCCAGTTCTTCTTTGCTGGATACTCTTCAGATGTGTACTGAGCGTCTTGAATGACGACATCGGCGTCTTGCATGAAGGCAGCGTAACGTAAATCACCCGCATGCAGAATGGATTCGAGCTTTCCCGGTTCGGCATCCGAGCGCCACAGCTTTTCCCAGTAGGGCTCGTGATCGCAAAGGTACACGAGCGAAACTCCATCGGCCTCGACGCGGTAACCCAGCGTGACCGCGGGATGATTTAGAAACTGGGTCGTAATGCGAATGCCGTCTAACTCGTATTCGCCTTCCACCCATTCCCGATATTCGATCTGGGCTCCCAATTGTCGCAATTCAACTGGAAAATAAGTGTACTGCATCTGGCCCGCGAGAACATCGGCAAGCGAACGTCCCGCGCCCTGAGGGCCGCAAACCGTGAACCGATTTCCCCGCATGAAAACAGGCTCGAAAAATGGGAAGCCCTGGATGTGATCCCAGTGAGTATGACCTAGAAGGATGTTGCCATGGATGGGCTTGGGTTCGCTCGCCATCAACTGAGCTCCCAGAGCACGTGCGCCTGTGCCGCAATCGAAGATAAATCGATTTCCGCGCGACGTCACCACCTCCACGCACGAAGTGTTCCCGCCGAAGTGGTTCGTGGCAGGCCCCGGTGTGGCGATCGATCCTCGTGTTCCCCAGAAACGAACTAGCACGGTCTCACCTCGGCGGAATCGACAGGCCGGAGAACGGCGCGCCATCGCGGCCAAAATAACGAATCACCAGCATGGTGATGTCGTCGCTCTGTTCGGCCGCTCCGCCGAAGCCGCGCACATCATTGAGCACGACCTTTATAAGGCGCTCACTGTCCGCGCCTTTTTCCGCCGTGCCGAGGGTTCGCTCGATCGCCTCTGCCCCGTAGAGCTGGCGTTCGATGTTCATCGCCTCGGTGACGCCGTCGGTGTAGAGCACCAGCGCGTCGCCCGGATTGAGTTGCAGAGTGCCGCTCTTAAACTCGTGGCCCGGGATAAAGCCTAGAACCAAGCCGCCAATCTTATCGACCTTCACGACTGTACCAGCGGGTTGCAGTATGAACGGAGGCTCGTGTCCGGCATCGGCATATTGCACCAGGCCGGTCCGCAAATCGAGAATTCCCGCGAACGCGGTGACAAACATCTGCTCGGGATTGCTTTCGCACAGGAATTGATTGACGCGGGCCATGGTCGCCGCAATCGATTCTGGCGAGGCGATCGCCGAAATCTTGAACGCGGTGCGAGCCATTGCCATGAACAGCGCGGCCGGGACTCCTTTATCGGACACGTCGCCGATAATAAAGCAGATCCGATCCCCATCGAGCGGGAAGAAGTCATACAGGTCGCCGCCGACTTCGAGCGCCGGGATAATGGCCGCGTAAATATCGATCTCTTTGAATTCCGGCAGAGCGGGAAAATCCTTGGGTAACAGGCCCATCTGGATCTCGCGGGCGAGTTCTAAGGACTTGGTGACAATCTGCGATTGCAAATACGCATCCACCATTTCCGCGCGCTCCAACGCGATGCCCAGGTGCACACAAATCGCTTCGAGGAAAGTCTCATCCCCATCGGAGAACGAGGCGCTGCCCTGCTTATTCAGGACTTGAACGACGCCGATCAGGTCCCCGCGCGGATTGACAATCGGAGCGGCCAGAATGGAACGGGTCCGGAATCCCGAGGACTTATCGAAAGCAGGATTGAAGTGGCTGTCCTGATAGGCGTCCGGGATATTCATGATCTGGCGCGTCGCGGCGGTGGTTCCCGCGATTCCTTGTCCAAACCGGATGCGAATCTCCTGCGCCCCAACTCCCTCCGCGATCCGGCTGAAAAGCTCGCCCGGTTTCTTACGATCCGCCAGAAAAAGAGTGCTTCTCTGGGCCTGCATGGCCGAAGTGACTTCGGCGACAATCAGCTTCAGCAAGGGGTCCAGCTTGATTTCCTGGCCGAGCGACTTCGAGATACGGAGCAGAATCTCCAGCTTCCGCTTCTCGTCCGAGATTTCGGCGGACGCGTCAGCCGGCGATTTATTTGCCCGTCTCAGACGGACGATAAATTTATGAAAATTGCCCTGCTCGGTGGCCTCGTACTGGAGATCGTCGACTCCGTCCTTGGCCAGCATGATCCCCAAGCCGCCCATCGGCCGGTCCGAGAGTTCCTTCGAGAGTCGCTCGTCATCCGGATCCTGGTGAAGGTGAGGGTCGTAGCTCTTTCCCTGGTCGGCGAGCTGGATGATGAGACTATCGTCCTGAGTAGTGGCGGCGACGGAAATGTCGCCCTTCAACCCCGCCTCTTCGTATCCGTGAAGGACCACGTTTGTGGCGATCTCATCGACGGCGAGAACCAGGTTATATGTCGCGCTGTGGTCGAGACCGGCCGAGCCGGCTGCCGCCTTGACGTAGTCCCGGATTGGACTCAGAGCATCCAGAGTACCCGGAAACGTAACTGCATCCATACGGAAATGTACCCGCGTTCGGGTCCGGCGACTCTTATACTCCCGCAGGCTCAGCGTCCGTGACGTAGACGCCATCGAAGAACCCCGTCTTGTGAAGCGTATCGACGATGGAGGCAGCCGGCTTCACCAGATAAATCTTCAAATCTGGCTGCTTCTGCTTGCTGAAAATGAGGATCCGGAGTCCGGCCGAAGCCATGAAGGTCAGCTTTTCAACCTGCAAGACCAACTGGGCGGGTTTTCCGCTGAGTACTTTGTCAACGGTCTGCCGAAGCGCCGGGGCGGAAGTGCCGTCTAACTCTCCGGCCAATGCAATCCGCGCGGTGTTTCCGTCGACCGCCGATTGGATGTCCAGTGCCATTGTAATTTCTCCCTTGTCAAAAGCTTTGCTAGGCGATGAGAACCATGATCGATCGTCCCCCCACGATCAGTTCGGAGGACTCGATTATAGGCCCGCTCTCGCCCTCGAATATGTCTTGCGGTTGCTGCATGGAAGTGTTGATCGCCACGCGCCAGCGTTTCCCCTCCGATGGCCAAGGAATTTCGAACGGCAGTCCGTCCCAGTAAGCATTCATCGCAACGTACATGTCGCTATCCTTGGGGGAAGCATGCTGGCCGCAAAGCATGAAGGCCAGACATCGGCCTCCCCAATCCGGCTGCCACGCGCGCGTGCCGTGGAAACTGATATCCGGTTTGCCGCTGCCGACGTAATCCCGATGGGCAAAAAATCTGTCGCCGCGAAGCGCGGGATGCGCGTGCCGGAAGGCAATCAGCCGGCTGAAGAAACGGAGCAGTTCCGACTCCTTCTCTACTGCTCCCCAATCCATCCAGCTCAGCTCATTATCGTGGCAGTAGCTGTTATTGTTGCCTTTCTGCGTTCGTCCGATTTCATCGCCCATCAACAGCATGGGAACGCCCCGGCTCGTAAAAAGCAGGGTGGCGGCGTTCTTCATCTGGCGAATCCGGAGGGCATTCACGCCGGGATCGTTGGTTTCCCCCTCCCAGCCGCAGTTCCAGCTATGATTGTCGTCGTTGCCGTCCCGATTGTATTCGCCGTTGGCTTCGTTGTGCTTGTAGTCGTAGGAAACCAGATCGCGAAGAGTGAATCCGTCGTGGCAGGTGATGAAATTGAGGCTGGCCGTCGGTCCCCGATACCAGTACAGATCGGGCGAGCCTTGAATGCGGGTGGCTATTTCTCCGGTCATCCCCGGCTCGCTCTTGATAAAGCGCCGGGCGGCATCGCGATATTTCCCGTTCCATTCCGCCCATCGTCCGTAAGCGGGAAAGGACCCGACTTGATATAAACCGCCTGCATCCCAGGCCTCTGCGATCAGTTTGCATTTGCTGAGCACCGGATCGTAGGCCAGCGATTCCAGCAGCGGAGGGTTTGACAGCGGAGCGCCGTTCTGATCGCGTCCCAGAATCGACGCTAAATCGAAACGGAAACCGTCGATGTGATACTCGGAAGCCCAATAGCGCAGGCAGTCGAGCACCATGTTCCGCACCACCGGATGATTGCAATTCAGCGTATTGCCGCAACCCGAGAAATTGTAATAATAACCTTCCGGCGTGAGAATATAGTAAGTCCGGTTATCGATGCCGCGATACGAAATATAGGGGCCGCGCTGGTCTCCTTCCGCCGTGTGGTTAAACACCACATCGAGCATGATTTCAATCCCGGCGCGATGGAGTTCTTTGATGAGGTTCTTCAGCTCATCGACCTGCATTCCAAGCTTTCCCGTGGCGGCATATCCGGCCTTCGGCGCAAAGAACCCGACGGTGCTATAGCCCCAATAATTCAGCAATAATTCCCCGGTTTCCGGATGCTGGCGATTGTTTTCCCACTCGTCAAACTCGTAAATCGGCAACAGCTCCAGGCAGTTGATGCCCAGGGAACGCAGGTAGGGAATCTTCTCGCGCAGGCCGCCAAAGGTTCCTGGCGCGGAAACTTTCGAGCTTGTGTGGGCCGTGAACCCGCGGACGTGCGCTTCGTAAATGACGAGATCCTTGGTGGGGATTTCCAGGGGTTTGTCGTCTTCCCAGTCGAAATCGTCGAAGGAAAGACGGGCGCGATGCTGATACGGATCGAGCCAGTCGGGCTGTGCGCGCCACACATCCCGGCCGCCGAGTACTTTGGCATACGGGTCGCCGACGATCTTGCTCTCATCGAAGCGATGTCCCCACTCCGGCTGCCAAGGCCCCGAAAAACGGTAGCCATATTCCAGATCCTCGTAATCCAGATCGAAAACGATCATGGAATAGACATCGCCGATCCGGAATTCGGGAGGGAATTTAATTTCGATGAACGGCTTGGGCTCACGCTTGCGGAACAGCACCAGTGTGCACGAATCCGCCGCGCTGGAAAAAATCGAGAAATTCACTCCGTTCGGAACGATTGTCGCGCCGAACGGAAGGGGGCGGCCCCGGCGGAATCGGACGCCGCCCGTCTCGTGGGTCGGATAAAAATCTATGCGCTCTTCCATGCTCATGAGACCGCCTCGACCGCTTCCGCCTGAGTGCCGGCCAAAGTAAAGAAATCGAGAAAGCCCGTGTGCGACATCACGGTACGAATATCTTCCGATACGCCGACCAACGCGAGTTTTCCTTTCTTCGCCGAAAACTCGCGGTACAGCAACAATAACAGACGCAGGCCCGCGCTGGAAAGATAGTCTACCTTGCTCAGATCGAGGATAATTTTGGAGTACGTCGCCAGCAGCGGGCGCATCTGTTCCCGTACCTCCGGAGACGTCTTTCCGTCCAGGCTGCCGGCCAACCGCACCGTGCCGATGCCGTTTTCTTCCGAGCTCTCAAACGTCATCATCCTCTCCTTCTTGGGACCAGGACCGGAGTCACCCCAGCCATTCCGTCGGCGCAATTTTGACTTTTACGGTTTGCCGCACATCCGATGAGGGCAGTTTTACGCTAAGGGCTTTCGGGTCGAAATCTTTGTACGGTTCATCGTCGATCCAGCATTCCTCAATAAATATACTGCCCTGCGGTAAGATGTCCGGCGACACACGCAAAATATTATCGGGGAACCCGCCCGGATAGGGTTTGAAGTAAAACATCATCGGCTGACGGGTGATTAATAGGTTGGTATAAACGGCGGACAGGAAGCATAATTCCATGGAGTGATAGGCGCTCATGGAATGGCTGCCTTTGAAACGCTCAGTTCCAAGTAAATAGGGAAGCCCGTTGGCGAGAACGTTGAAGTACACGCCTCCGTCGTCGTGATCCAGGAAGAAAGAGTTGTAGAAAGCCGCGGACTCGCGTGCCATGCGGAGATAGAACTCATCTTTGAGAATGCCGTGCATGATCATGTACGCCAGAATGGCCTGCTCCTGCTGCCACCATGCCTTGCGATCGTGCCAGGCGAAACGCGGATGCTTGCCATCCGGGCGGTTCACGCGCTCCACCACGTCGTACCAGCCGCCACGCTGCCGGTCGCTGCCGCTTGCGGGCATCAACTCAGCGATCTTGCGCGCCAGATCGACGTACTCGCTCTTATGCTTCAGTGAGTCCATGCGCATGAGATTCCACGCGATCTTCAAATTGTGCCCCACCACCGCTCGATTCTGTTGCCACCCCCAAGACTGATCGTGGCTCCAGTCTTCGAAAAACTTTTCGTTCACAAAGGGACTGTTCTCATAATCGGGAAAGTATTTGGCGATGGTGTCAAACGTATATTCCAGGAACTCCGCGTGGGCGGGATTGCCAGTCGCGAGATAGAGATTCACCAGGTACGCCGGAGCATGGTCCCCGACGGAGTTCCAGTTTTTGCGGGCGCGGTTATGGGCGAGGGACTCGTGGCGGGGGTTGAGATCAATCGGGTCAAGGTGCGAGAAGTACCCGCCTTTATCGTTGTCTTTGAATTTCTCGAAGATTCGCATGGTCTTGTCGATATCCCACATGATCTTCGGATCGCCCGTAAGCCGGTAGGTCATGGTCGGGCCGGCCAACGCGTAGATCTGCTCATACATCGGAATGGACTGGTAATCGTCGCCGAACTCCGAGGTGAGGAGCTTAATCTCTTTGTCCCCTTCGATCTTGATGCCGTGATACCAGTAGACGACGTCTTCGTCCTGATCGTAGAATCGCATGTGATCGCGGAGGTATTGAGTGCCTTTTTCCGACGCCTCCAGGAATGCCTCGTCGCCGGTCAGCATATAGGCTGTCGAAAGACCGTAGATCATTCGGCTGACCGTGTCGGTCTCCTGGAGCTTATCGCCCTTCTTGGTGCCGGCGAGATGCAGCATCGTCCGGTAGTTGCGGTAGTCGATGTCTTCTTCCGGGTGGCCGAACTGCCACTTCAAATAAGATTTGCCGATTGAGTTCGACTGTTTGATCCACCAATTGGGCTCCTCATGGCGATAGACGCCCGGGCCGCCCCCGGGGAAAACCAGCCACTGCGCTTCGAACCGGTTGCTCCCTCCGGCGGGATAAAACGTCCCGTAGGCATAAACGAATTGCCGGGGAAGCGCCAGAAGCGTCGGCATCTGGGTGGTTGCGTCCTGATACGATTCCGAGAGATTGTACGCATACCGTGCATAGGTGTTGGAATTCAAATGTACGGTGAATTCCCGATCGTCGGAAGTCCGGAGCGCGAAACTATTTTCCTTGGAGTTATGCGAGCTCACATAACCTGCAACGGTATCGGAGAATGTGAAATCAACGTTCATGCCAGATCCTTTCCAAAACTGCCGCCGAAAGTGCTTTAGACGAGACTTCTTCGCCTTAACGAAAATGCGCGAGGCCTGCCCGCAAGTCTAGGCAGGGATTCCGGGTGCACCCCAGAACCGGCGCGCTGGCACATCACACGCTGGAAACTTCCTTTCGAAGTTATCACGAATTGCAGAACCGGTCAACTTGTAGAGCGCAAAAAATGTCGGGCTGGACGGCCCGGATTGCCCCTTCCCGGGGCGCGAAAAAAAAGGAACTGGGCTCCAAACCAGGCTCATCGGCACGATCGCCCAAAGAGCAAATACCGATACGCAATTTGCGCCTCGTTTCAAGCCCATGAACGTCGTGTTACGGCCATCAACACGCAGTATGCACCAGCCGAATATACGGCGAAGAAACGGTGCGCGGCGCCTTGACTTGAGCGCGCCGAATGTGAAACGCCCCATTCTTTTTCAACACAATCCTTTCCGATGAACGACGCTTTGCTCCGTCCGATCGCCGAGGAAGTCCGCGGGCATGTTCCGATAATGGCGCGTACGAAAAGTCGGGAGCGTTGAGGTTTGAGGTTGATGTTTTGTCGCAGCTTCTCGCTTGACGGCGGAGCGCGTAGAGTGTATCTTAAAGTTTCACTCGACGCGGACTCGGCTGCCATTTTCAAAAAAGCGAACACCATTCTGAGTTATGTCCCCAGCGTTCGCCAGATCTGAGATCGCCTGCAATTTCTTCTTGGGCGCCGTCCGGCCGAAGAACTGGGGACGACACGCATCGACCGCGGCCCGCGAAAATACCGGCCATGGGATCCACACTCTGACTGGAAGTTCGAGAGGATAAGAATGAATATTTTGGCGGTCAGAAGCTTGGTGTGTATTATTTGCCTGGTGTCGGCCGCGGGGGCGGCCAGAGCCCAGTCGGATCAGATTGACCAACCGGCGCCGCAAGTGGGGGACGTCCCGCAGGGGCCACAACCTGAACAACCTCAAGTGCCACGAGGACCGCAGCGGCCTCAATACATGGATCTTAGATACAACGAAGATTGGAGTCAGATCAGAAATGTCCAGGGACCGGCGGACTTCTGGGATCCTATAAAGTTCATTCCATTTGATGACGGAGACTACCTGACGCTCGGCGGTGAGGTTCGAGAGCGCTTTGACAGTTGGCACAATGCGAACTTCGGTTATACACCCGCCACGTACCTCAACGGTAGCCTGCAACGGTATGTCTTCAATGCCGATGCGCATTTCGGAGAGCACTTTCGGGCTTTCGTTCAGGTAGAGAGCGCCCTTGAATACGGAGAGAAGGGAGGGCCTTTCTACTCCGAAAGGGACATCTTCTCATTCCACCAAGCGTTTGTCGATTACAGGTCGTCGAAAGATACTAAGAACTATTTTCTTTTACGCGTCGGCCGCCAGGAGATCGCTCTCGGCGCCGATCATTTCATTTCCACCGGCGATTACTTTAATGCCCGCCGCACTTTCGACGGCGTGACTATATCGGTCGGCAGGGGCGACTGGAATTGGTTCGCGCAGGCGACGAAACCGGTGGAGGAAAAGCCGGGTGCGTTCGAAGACGCGCCGGAGCCGGGCAGAACGTCCTGGGGAGGGGGAGGCTTTGCGCCTAATCCGCTTACAAAAAAGGGCCGGACCAGCTTCTTCTACACGGCGCTCGATACTAAACAGCAATTGTGGAATCGCGGATTAGGGCACGATATGCGGCATACCCTCGGGTTGCGGTTGGAAGGTCAGCCAACGGGCTGGGACTACACATATGAAGCACTCGTGCAGCTTGGAACGTTCACGCCAGTCGACGGTCAAGGCGTGCCCATTCACGCTTGGGCGTTCATCACCGACGACGGATACACGTTCCAAAAATCGCGGCACTATCCCCGGATCGGATTGGCCACAAGTTTCACCAGCGGAGATAGCGGACACGGCGCGTTAGGCACTTTCCACCCGCTTTTTCCAGATACGGCGTACTCCGGAAAACTGGGACTCGTCGGGCCAAGCAACGGATATGAGGTGACCCCAACATTCCGGTTCGGGCTGACCAGGCGCATTTACTGCCTAAGCGAGTGGAGTTTCTTCTGGCGGGAGAATACGAACGACGGCATTTACACTCCAGCCCTGCTCACCACCCCTGTCGATAGCGGAATCATAGGTTTTATCGAAAAGCCGGGAAATTTCAGCAAGGCTGCCTATATTGGCAACCAAGCCAGCATTGCGACGGCAATCACTATAGACCGGCACATCACCTATATAGCCGCCTACGGTTACTTCACGCCTGGAGAATTCTTGAAGGAAACCCCGCCGGCCAAAGCGACGGGTTTGTTCATGACCTTTGTCAATTACGCTTTCTGAGTCAGCGTGTCTGATTCGGTAAGACCGGCGCGGATCTCAAGATCACGCCATCGGAGCTCTCCCAACGAGCTATGGGCCATTTGGCTCATCGCTTGATAGAAAGGCGCCGGAGCATGTGCCTTGAGACCTCGGAAGATGCCGACCAATTCGTTGATGTTGATTGATGGGAACATCCATCGCATCCACTCCGCAAAGCGGGCTGGGGTCGTGGCGCGTTGGACTTCCTCGCGCATACCCGAAAGCTCTCCGTCGTTGAAATACTTCAGGGTGGCTGGCAACACTGTCTCTTCTTCGTGGATCAAATGGCCTAAGTAGAAGGCCACAAACTTACTGGCGCTCCGGTTAAGCTCCGCACCCGCCTCGATTCGCTCCTGGTCAGTTGCCGCCGCCCTTACCCTAGCGATACTCTTGTGCACTTGCTCGAGGTGCCCATCTATCTCACCGTGCTCCTCTTCCAGTTTGCCGATGATTTCCGGTTCGAATCGACGCGTCGCCGCGAAGACGGTTCTGTCCTCGTACCCGGCGTGCTCGTGAAGCATCTCGAGGAAATGCTCTAAAGCCGCCAGACATGCGTTCCGGCCTCGCTCATCAGTGAAATCGGTGGTCTGAAGCATCATCCCCAAGTCGTAAATCAACGCTCTGATCGCTTTGTGCACGGTTGTAAAAAGATCTACCTGCCCCATGTTGTCCACTCCTTAAAGTTCCTGAACCTTTGGCTCAACGCTTACCCGATAAGACGTTCACCGGCTAACTGGCCGACTTGGCCTGTCCGCGGCGCACCGCCATTGGCGGACCGAGCACCTCCGGCCCGTACTTCGTAAAAATGGGAATCATGGCGGATGGATCGGCTCGGCCCGTCGCGGCCGTTGCAGCGGCAACTTCGTCGAAGAATACCTCGAGGCCCGCGGGCTGCACCACCGAGAGCATGGGCCCAGGTGTACTACCGATATTTTGGAATTGATGGGCCGTTCCCCGGGGCGCAAACACGGAGCAACCGGGGCCGGCGCGCAGGATCTTGCCATCCACTTCGAAATCGAACTCGCCTTCCAGGACAATATAGGATTCCTCCTCCCGGGAGTGGCGATGGAGCGGCGGGCCGCCTCCCGGCGGCGTGATGCCGTCCATAATGGCGTACCCGCCATCAGTATCGCTGCCCGCGAGCGGCGCCGATATAATCCCGCCGAAAATGTCCCTAAGGCCCGAACCCCGTGTCTCGCCGGGTTGCAGCAAAAACGCAATCTTATCAGCCATGCCGTCCGCCTCTTTTGCAATGCTGGATATCACGTTCCAAACAGCATCCCAGTTTACCGCATTTTTTGGGAATGGGAAACTAAAATTATGCTGGCGCACTCTTGTGGTATGCTGCGGTGAGCGCAATGCCCGAGGAAAAAAGGATACGAGTCGCCGCTCTTTGCGGCAGTTTGCGTCAGGGCAGTTACACGAAAATGGCGTTGCGCGTCGCTCTGGACGCTGCGGCTGCGCCGTTTTGCGAGACCGATTTCATCGACCTCCTACAGTTCAGCCTGCCGTTTGCGGATGGGAGCCACAGATCCCTGTGGAAAGAAGCCGAGAGCTTAGGCGAACGGCTCGCGAATGCGGACGGCGTGATTATCGGCACACCGGAATATCACGGAAGCGTCAGCGGCGCGCTCAAAAACGCGCTTGACCTGACCGGTTTCGCGGAGTGGGAAGGTAAGATGATCGGACTTGTGGGTGTCTCCGGGGGAAGCATGGGCGCTCACAATGCCTTAAACACGCTTCGCGATATTGGCCGTTCGCTTCACGCCTGGGTAATTCCGCAGCAGGTCTCCATTCCCGAAGCTCACAAGCAGTTTGACGCCGCCGGCAACCTCAGAGATGCGCGTCTCGGACAACGGCTGCGCGAAGTGGGTGGCCAAGTCGCCCGCTTCGCGTATCTTCACAAGTGCGCCGCGGCGCACGATTTTCTGGCCGACTGGCAAAAGGCCCAGCCAAACCCCGGAGCCTGAGTTTCTCACGTGATGTGCGTAGGCTCGATTGCGTACACTCGCCAGTCATGAATCTTGTCACCCCGGAATCGATATATATCGAGACAGGGAAACGCGACCTGCTTATTGTCCAGGATGCGCAGAGCCCCCATGTTGAACTCCAGAATCGCCGCATCATCAGTTTCCCAAGCCGACCTGATTTTGACGTCATTGATAGCCAGTCTCGTGGAAAGCAACTTGACCATGTAATCCACAACGGCTTGTGGTCCTCTCACCTCCGTGGTGTTGCCGACTTTGAAGTAGACGTCATCGGCAAGATGACTCTTGAATTTGTCCCAGTTGCCAGCAAGCGCACCAGACTCCATGTCGAGCACTGCTTCTACTTTAGTTGACATCGTGTATATCCTCTTATGGTTTAAAAAGCCCTATTTGGTAAATAACCCTACGACCGAGCCACCATGGATTCGGAAGCCAGGAAGGTCGCCTCGATCGGATAAATTCGCCATTCCTTAATCTTGTGTCCTTCAAACCGGTAAGTCTCCGTGCATGGATATTGGATTGCTTTCCCATCGGAGACCCGCGTCGCGTCCAGGGTCATTTCGATGACCAGGCTGCTCTCGTCCGGCTCCCAGACGCCGGTAAACGTAGCGTTTGTAGGCCTGATTTCCTCCGCAAAGAGCTTCCCTAACGCGCCCATAATCGCTGGGGGGCCGGTTACTTCCGGCCGATTGCCGACCCGCAGGATAGCGCCGTCTGAAAGAAAGCCGACAGCTTCCTGAATCTTTCCGGCGCGAAACACATTCTGAAAATCGAGGAAGATATCACGTTTCGATCGAATCGGCCACTTAGGTCCCGCGATGTGCCATTTAGGAATAAATCCGTCCTTAACGCGCTGGATGCCCTCTTTGTGGTCGGAGAAGAACTTCTTCATCGCGCCACCCGGCTTGACCCGGTTCCCTTCGCTGATCGTCATGACAGAGGCCTTGTCTCCAACTTTCATGTCACGCATGAAAATCGGGTTTGCGTCCATAAAGATCCGAAGTTCCTGGATCTTGTCGCCTTCGAAGCGCAGGATATCGGCGCACGGCAGCTTGATGTGAGTTCCATCTTTCCGCCAGTAGGTCACGTCCATTTCCACAAACACGCAATCGCCCACCTCCCACAGATTACGCACATCGTGATACAGCGCGTCAACCGCCGAGAAGAATCCGTCGATGGAGGCTTTAATGGCTTCCTTGGTCAAACAGGGTTCGCCGTTTCCGAACTGATACATCGGCTTATCCGTGAAGAATCCGATGAACCCTTCCGAGTCAAAAGCTTCTCCTCTTCCGAACAAACGAACGCAGGTATCCGCCATCGCTCCGGGAGCTCGATCAATCATAATGTTTCCGTCCTTTCTAACAGTTCAATCTCAATTTCTGCGCTTGGACCGGCCATGGCCGGAATCTCTCGCCCGAGGCCCGTTCGTGACCGGTGAATTGGGCGCTTCAGCATTCCGTCTCAACTCGCCGCCGTCTTCGAAAAATGGCCCTCGAACGAGTGCTGACAGCATATCATAGATTCGAACTTTCGGAGAAGAAACTCCGGGTTGCGCTAGTGTTTTTTCGTTGAACGGGAACGATCTCCGGCGGAATTAATCGAAGCCCATGGTCGGTTGCTCGCGGGTGAGCGGAGCCATAATGCGAGCGAGATCGGAGCCGCGATCCACATAGCCCGTCCCATGATAAGGAAGCACCGTGGTGAGCGGGCGGCTGAACGATAGCCACTGCTCCCGAAGCTGCATGTCGTCCGTCGAGAGGCCGGCTGGGGGCCGGACCAGGTGTTCCACCCCGGACCCTGATTGCACGGCGGTGGGGCCCATGGCGCCATCGCCGGTAAACAAAACTCCGCCGTTTGCATCTTGGTACAAAGCGATGTGTCCCGAAGTGTGGCCGGGAAAATGAATAGCTTCCAGCCCGAATTCGGACAGCAGTGCATGTCCCATTGGATCTTCGTAGCGCACCCGGGGAGTCGCGGCCTGCGGATGACGGGCGTCCGTGGGGTGCATAAAGACCGGCATCTTGTATTCCGTTGCCAGCGCGTGCACTGCGTCGCCGGTTCCAGCCACATGCCGGTGCGAGAGCACAAGTGCGGCGGGAACAAAACCGCGGTCCGCCAGTTGACGAACCAACGGCATCAGGCCGGAGAAGTTGGCGTCTATGAAAAGAGAGCGTCCCGGTCGCAAAACAGCGTATGCATTGGTTGAAAGCCGGGCGCCTCGGGCGCCAGGGTCGCTGTGTTCAAGCAGAATCACATCCTCGCGCAAGGCTGTCATTTGCGGCTCAGGACTTCCTCTAAAAATCGGCGATGGCATCGTGCCTCCTCTGTTTGGAACGCGCCACAATCAACAACGGGTAAAGCTCCAGGCTGCGGCAGCGTTTTCCCTCGCTGCGGAGCCTCCGCTGACGCTCCAAACAACGGGTTGCTCTTCAAAGCTTAACGGATTTCCAGCAACGCGTGAGCTGTGGGCCGACCCCGCGGGGCGGGTTTGCGGCGCTGCGCGATCGACACGGGTCGGGAGCCGGGTGGTTCCCACACCGCCGCCTGCCGCCGGTAGCGCGCACTGCCGCGCAGATTGTACAGATGGGATACCCAGAGGCCGGCCAGCCGCTTGTAATTCTGGTTGTCGAAGTACCAGTACTCCAGTTCCAGACTCCTTCTTCCTTTCGCTCCCGGACTATGCGATAATCGGCTGAGCCTAAAACCTTACAGGAGATTACTGATGCGGAACTCGCTTAAAGCTATTACGTTGTTTGCCGTTGCTTTCGTGGCACCCTGTGTACGTGCTAGTTCGGTCACTTGGAACGCCACGGTTGATTGCAGTTTGACCTGTGTCACGGTGTCTCTCGAATGGGTAAACGAGCCTTTCCCAGTGGGTTGGGCGGAAGTTGACGATGCTCTGGGCGATTTTCTGTTTGCGTTGAATGTGCCGCAACCCGGGTCGACCACCGGATCAATTCTGCCGGATCCCCAAACCATCTCTGGACTCTCGCCTACGGAGATCTTTGACGTCACCGATGGGATGGCTGGAGTGGACCCCCCGGCGATACCCGCGGAGTTCGTTTTGAAGGAATGTCAAACGTGTTCCGTCATTACCTCTGTAGCCTTTGTAGCCTCTCTTCCCGCTACCGTTCCCGAGCCCACGACTTGGGCTTCAATGTCCGCTGGTCTGGCGGTGCTTTTCTTTTGGCATTGGAAGCGGCGGAGCAAGAAATCCGCCAGGGCCTGAATTTCGTCGTGATTGGGCAGCCCCCTACGAGGAGCTCTTCGGTAGGTCTACGAAGTATGGCAATCTGGTCTTTTGGATATGCCATCATGTTCGGGAAAGTGCGCGGGGATCAGGATAGTTTTTCTGGCTTGCTTTCCGGCAGCCTTGGTCGCCGCTCAAAGTACGCAAGGTCTTATTCTAGGCCGGCTCCTCGATTCCAGGACAGCCCAACCCGTGAGCGGGGCCCACATTGAGTGCTCGGAGGACTCCACTAATACCCATTTCGGCGCCACCTCGGACGCCGAGGGTTTTTACTCGCTCCCTCTGCTCTCTCCCGGAAACTACTCGGTTCGAGTGACTGCTCCCGGCTATCAGTCTCAGGAGGCCCAGAATCTCGAATTAAACGTTGCCGGACGATTGGAACTGACCTTCCTGCTGCGTCCGCTCAAAGACGTTTGGGAAGCCGGGCTGTATCGCAGCGTCATTCTCCCGGGCGGCCAAACTGTGGTCACCTTTTTTGGTCCCGACGTGGACACGAGCCACTCGGGCAACTTCGAGGGAAACCGCGGACAACAGGGCGCGCTGGAATCCACGGTGTCCGATGTAATCAGTCCCGTCGCTCTCGACAATCTTCCGCTCGCGGGCCGCGATGCGTATACGCTGGTGTTCACGCTTCCCGCGGTCACCTCGGACGGAGGCGTGTCGTTTGGGCTGGGACTGTCTGTGAACGGCCAGCGCCCTTCGTCATCAAACTATCTTCTGGACGGCGTAGAGAACAACAATTACCTGGTTACCGGGCCGCTCACTCCGATCGCTCCCGAGGCGATCCAGGAGTATCGAATCTCAGAAAGTGATTTTTCCGCGCAGTACGGACGAACGGCCGGATTCGTCGCCAACGCAGTGACAAAATCCGGCGCCAGCCAATGGCACGGCTTAGTCTACTACTATACGCGGAACGAAGCTCTCGATTCGAACTCGTTTCAGGGCAACTTGCAAGGCTTCGCTCGCACTCTCGATCGCGAGGTTCGTCCCGGATTTCAGGCAGGAGGACCGTTGTGGCGAAAACGGCTTTTTATCTCCGTTGCCGCGGAGCATTTCGAGGGACGGCAGAGGGAAGAACCGCAAACCTTCTGGTTCCCTACCTCTGCTCTTGAAGCCGCGTTGGCCCCGGGAAGCCCGGGGGCAAACCTGCTCACGCAATACCCCAGCCCGCTCCCACCCAATCCGAATCCGCAGCCTTGCTCGCTGAGTTC
The DNA here is from genome assembly GCA_036521975.1 of Bryobacteraceae bacterium. Taxonomy (GTDB): domain Bacteria; phylum Acidobacteriota; class Terriglobia; order Bryobacterales; family Bryobacteraceae; genus Palsa-187. The sequence continues at coordinate 7,101 of DATDGT010000237.1, read as the reverse complement.
GCAAGCCGGCTGCTACGCCTCCGAGCTATTGTCGCCGCCGCTCTCTCTCAATCAAGATACCGGCCTGCTGCGCCTGGACTACGTCTCGCCCGGAGGAGCGCATCGCGTCACCACACGAGCTTCCGCAAGCCGCCTGAACCGGCCCAATTTCTTGTGGAGCCCTTATGCAGCCTCTACACAAGGATACGACCAGCCGGACGTCTCGGTTATGGTCAGCGATCAATACACCATTACTCCGCGGCTGACCAATGAAGCTCGCGCGGCTTATGGTCTCGATCAGGTTGGATGGGGTGAACCTGGCCAGGCGCCTACTCTCCAGGTGCACATCCCAGTGAGTGCGCAAGGACTCACGCTACCTGGCGCCAACCCGGCGTATCCGTATTCCAGTTACGATTCTTCCATCGAGTTGTTGGATAACCTGACATGGACTCGTGGACGTCATATGCTCACCACCGGAGCGGGGGTGCTGCTGCGTCACCTGAACGGATTTGTCGATTACGAAGGAAATGGCACGTATGAATTCGGCAATCTAACCCAGTTTATGAGAGGAACGCCGAGCGTCCTCCTGACCTCGATATCGCGAAGCGATTTGGCCAATCCAACCGCGCCCGATTTTGGCAGCACCTACCAGAACCGCGAGTATTTTCTCTTTGCACAGGATTCCTTTCGAGCCACATCGCGTCTCACGCTGAACTTCGGATTGCGTTATGAAAATTTGGGAGCGGCGCAGAGCATTGGACCGCAGCCCAACGCTGTGCTCGAATTAGGTCCAGGCTCTAATCTCATCCAGCGGTTGCAAGACGCAACGCTTAGTCTCTCGGGTGGCCCGAGCGGCTATTTGTACCAGCCCGACAATCTTGATTTCGCCCCCCGTCTGGGATTTTCCTACAGCCTTTTCGGTAATGGGAACACGCTGTTTCGCGGCGGCTATGGCATCTTCTACGATCGCCCTTTCGACAATCTATGGGAAACCGTTCGCGCGAACAGCCTGGACTACGCGCAGTTTACATTCGCTGGAGCGGCGGTCGATTTTACGCAGCCCATCGCGCAGGTGCTTCCGGCCTACGCGGAGAACTATCACGCCTTGATCACCAGCGTTCCGAATCTGACGCTGTTTCAACCGAACCTGCGCAACGGATACGCCCAGGACATTTTTCTCGGCATTCAACAGCGGTTCACTTCGACCTTCACTCTCGAGGTCAACGGCCTCTCGGCGCTGGACCGCCGGCTGCTGACCAACGACACTCTTGGCTACAACAATCTGTTTAACGGGACCCAGCCTGGTATCCCCGCCGGCCAGCTCGTTACCTATCGAGCCAATCAGGGTAAGGCGGACTACTACGGTCTTGCGATAAAAGCGCTCTACCGAAGCGGGCGGAGCCTGCTTCAGGCGGCCTACACATGGAGCCATTCAATCGATACTCAAAGCGATCCCCTCGGCCTCGATTTGAGCAACTTTGGTTTTTCGAGCGGCAATCTGTTGCCGGCAGTGCCGGCGGCGTTAATCGCGGGTTTCGCGCAGCCGCAGAACAGTCAGGGCGACCGCGGCAGTTCGGATTTCGACGAGCGCCAGAACCTGGTAGTGCAGGCGAGCTTCGATTTGCCTGGAGTGCGCGCGGGCCGCGTCCTCTCGTTCCTTACGCGGAATTGGACCATAGCCGGAGTAGGCGCGGTGCGTTCGGGATTTCCATTCACTGTATACACTCCAGGCGGAATGAAAGGTTATTCGCGCGCCAACATCACCGATCCGGCGCTAACGCGCGGCAATCGGACACCTGGCCCCGGTGGCGTCTACCTGTTGAGCCTGGCCGGATTCAGCGGCGTCGGCGGACCAGGCGTTCCCTCGGGGAGGAACGCATTTACCGGACCGGGATTTGTCAATCTCGACGCCGGAGTGAGCCGCTCATTTGGCCTCCATCCGCTTCCCGAGTCCTGGCGCCTGACCTTCCGCGCGGATTTTTTTAACGTGATGAACCACGCGAACCTGAACGCTCCTTTCCCGGTCTATGTCCCTGGCGAGACCGGCTTTGGCTTAGCAACGTTCGGACTGAACGCGATCCCTTCGGGCTTTCCGACGCCTCTACCGCTGGGCCAAACGCCTCGACAGATCGAGCTTTCCGTGCACTTGCGATTTTAATCTGGCGTTAATAAACGCGGCCCGATCGTCAATCGGCCACGCGGGCCGTTTTTTCGCATGAGCCGGTTCACGCAAGTGTAATGCATTCATCTCCTGTTTCCACTTGACAACCCTCTAGAAGGGATAGTATCGTTTTGAGAGTTGCCTCTATGAGAACCAACGATTTTTCCGGACGGGACGCAGCCGGAGGCGTAGTTTTCTACGTGCTGCTTTGGAAACGCCGGGGAATTCCGCTCGAGCTTTTCGACGATTACTGGCGGAATGTTCACGGACCCGTTTGCGCCCGGCTGCCCGGTCAGTTTCAGTATTGGCAGCTCCACGTCGCACACAACCTAGGAGGAATTTGGCCTGAGGCTCCCGGCATTCGCTACGACACCACGGAAGAAAATCAGTTCGACGGCATTGCGGAGCTGAGTTTTCGCTCGGTCGCCGATCGGAATACGTGGTTTCAAGCCGCGGGTATTCTGATGGACGACGAGCATAACCTGTTCCGGAAGGCCATCGGCTACAATACCTCGCCCGGTAATTCCAAGACTTATGTGGATGGCATCGCCGCCGGCGATCCAAACGGTCCCCTGGGCATCCCCAAGATGCACGCGATGGTTAAGAAGGCGGACCGCGTCAGCGTCGAGAAGTTCCGTTCGTATATGACCGGCACTTTTGCTCCAGCCGCGGCGTCGAGCCCGCTCGTGCTGAAGCTCCGGATGCATCTGTTCGAAGAAGTCGACGCTTCCCGTCCCGACGCGGCGGGCGTTGCTCATAGCGAGCCTGCTTCCGAAAACTACCAAGGCGCGTTTGAGATCGCTTTCAGCGACCGCTTGACCATGGAAAGATTCTTCACGTCGCCGGAATATGCGAAGGCAACCCAGGACCAAGCCAAATTCGTCAAGCAGATCTGCGTATTTCCGGAGCGTAGCGCCTACACTTTCGTGTACGACGGCAAGATGACCCTGGCGGGTCAGCGCAGTTCGACTGTCGCGGCGTTGATCGCGGACATTGGCGCGACAAACCAATTGAAGGACGATATCGCTTCGTTGATGCTGGGGCGCGCAGTTGCGTCCCAAGCTGGATAAATTTCGAGGTAATTATTTGTGGCGCAAGTCAGTTTAAAAGAAAACGCCGTTCTAGGAGACCCGGAGTTGCAGTCCGCCTTGAAGGGAATCAACCAGAAATTTGGAGATTTCTGCATCCGCGCGGCAGGCGAGGTTTGGGGACTGCCCCTAATCGACCAGAAGACCAAGGCGTTCCTCACGATCGCCATCGACGTTGTGAATGCGAATGAGAGCGGTCCTGGTACTCCTTTCGCGGCGCACGTCATGATGGCCCGCAAACAGGGAGCCACGGATGCCGAACTCGAAGAGTTGCTGCTCTTCATGTGCGTCTACGCGGGTTTCAACAAGGCTGCGGGTGCGTTCGGGCGCCTGAATGAGATTGACGCGGCATTAAAGAGCAGTGCGGCGTAACAGCCGTGGCGGGCGAGCTTAAAGCCGGAGGTGCCTGAAAAGTGGCGAGACGAAAACATGCGCAAACGAGTAAATTACTATAAGGATCTGGCGGCGGACTATTCGAAGCCCGATCCCGTAGCTCCCGATTTGGCAAAGAAACTCATCGCGAATGCCGAAAAATACATCGCGATGAAGGAGAAGGCTCTGCCGCCTATTGGTCCAGGCTACACGGCTGAGCAGATCGAGAAAGAAAACAAGGAGTGGTGGCCTTCGCACTGCGAGGCCCTGCGCCAGGCGCGTGGCGATTTGCTTACAGCCGAGTATCGCGAGGAGTTGGTTTATTTCTGCCAGGACGGGCCGTACTATGGCATCACCGAGCAGACTCCTCGCGAGCAGCACTGGTGGGCTTTGATCGCCCAGCCGGGCGTCCGCATGACCTGGCCGATCGTAATGTTCCATAGCGAGTTCGTTCACTTCGAATGGGCTTGCATGGATATCGAAACCCATGAAACGATCGCCAAGGGCATGGTTTGTTGGGTGCGGCGCGGCCACCGCGGCGCGTGTTACTTCAAGAGCGAGCAGTTGACTTTCTATAGGGATGTGTTCGCCCCCGCCGAGCTCGTAGCTTTAGTCAAGACGGCGGCGAACACTTAATCGGCTCGCACAGCGGTTCGCACACGGGAATTCTTGAGCTCGACCGTGGCAAGCACGGCAGAGAGGAACACAAATGGCGACAGAGATGAAAGGCAAAATCGGTGTGCTGATCGAGGATCACTTCGACCAGACGGAATACCGCGAGTTCAATAAGTTTTTCCCCGCTCACGGCTATGAGGTCGAATACATTTCACATCTCTGGGGCAATCCGCAATTGGAGTTCGGAAGCAATCCCGATAACGGGCTTGTGGAAGAGCACGTGGTCGTAAAAACCGAAATCAACAATGTGAAGCTCAACGATTACAAAGGTATCATCTGCATCGGCGCATATGCCATGGATCGCCTAAGGTACCAGGCCAATCCGAAGAAGGGCGAGAAGAATCAGGCGCCTGCGGTCGCTTTTCTCCGCAAAGCCAACGCCGATAACGCTTTGAAGCTCGGAACCATCTGCCACAGCCTGTGGCTGTTCTGCGCGGATTCGGACCTGCTGAAAGGCAAGAAAGTAACCTGCGCCCACAACATTATTTGCGACGTGGAGAACGCCGGGGCCGAGGTGATTTTCAATGGAGACGCTACCGCGGATCTAGTGGTGGACGGGAACCTGATCACTGCGAAACACCCTGGCGTTACTGAAAAATTCATGGAGACTTTTCTCAAGGAAATTGAATCCGTGTGATTCGGTCGACGTTTAGACCAACAGCGCACAGCCGGGCTCGGGTAAACTCCACGCGGGCGCGGTTTGTGCGCCGGCTGCCATTCGGAGCGGAATGAACAATGACAGGTCCTAAGCTCACCGAGTCAGTTCCGACGGAGCGAATTCCTTTAACAGACTGGTCCACCTTCACCAGCTTTGGCGAGAGCGCTGAAGTTTATGCTCCCACCAGCGAAGCCGAGATCTGCGCGGTTGTGAAGTCTTGCGCGTCGCAGGGAAAAAAGTTGCGAGTGGTGGGGCTGCGGACCTCCTGGAACTGCCTCTGGTATTCGTCCGAGGTCATGATGTCCACCAGCCGTCTCAGGGCAATTAAGGAGATCGACCCGGTGCGCCGCACAGTCACCTGCGAAGCTGGAGTCACTCTCACCGAACTACACAAGGCACTGTGGGCTAAAGGATTGAGCCTCGAGACCGGACCGGGGGTCGATTGGGTCACGGTCGGGGGAGCGGTCGCTACAGGCAGCCATGGCAGCGGTCCGGCGAGCATGTCTTCCAGTTTGATCGGTTGCCGCCTCGTCACTGCAAGCGGAGATGTGGTGGAAATCGGAGAGAATGACGAGCGTTTTGATGCGGTCCGGCTATCGATGGGAATGCTTGGCATCCTTTCCGAGGTCACGCTCAAAGTTTCGGAGGCCTTTTACGTAAAACTGACCCGCACCGGCATCCCGGTGGAGGAGTGGAAGCGGTGCGTCGACGAGGGTGACATGTCCATGACGCTCTGGTTCGCTCACACCGGCTCTTCAGTGTTGGACCGCGTGGACAAGCTGACGAAAGCCCAGGTAGAAGCGCTAAAGCCCGGTCCGTTGCCGGCAGACGAAGCGCCGCTGATGGAAAAGTATGTTACTCCCCTCAACGAATTCGCTCAGATGCGCCCCTCGACATTTCCCGCGCGAAATCGCTACGTGAGAGAAGTTTTCTTTCAGGACACCGAAATGATTGGGCCGGCATATCAGGTTTTGATGTCTTTTATCGCGCCCGGTCCTATCGCAGGAGCGGAGTGGTCCGTTCCGGTATCCCGCTTCGGCGCTGCCAAAGCGGATATGGAGAAGGAGATGGCGGCGGGGCTATATCTGCCCGCCCCGGTCTGGCTTAAGCAGGTCAAACCCGAAACGGCATGGTTGAGCGCGGCGGATGAGCATTGCATGCAGTGTGGCATCTACCACGCCGTTGTCCCGTCAACGGCCTCACCCGTCAGAGAAATGGTGAGCAGAATGGAACGGTTGATGCTGCGGCATGGAGGGCGGCCGCATTTGGGCAAGCTTATTTACTTGAGCCCCGCGGAATTGAAAAGCGCCTATCCCAATTGGGCGAAATTCGAAGCGTTGCGCCGGCAGATGGATCCGGCGGGCGTCTTCTGGACTGCCAGGATGGAGGAACGCTTCGGAGGTTGAATCTCAACTGATCATGGGTATCGAACGGATTTTTCATTTCAATATCAACTGCACCAACCTCGAGCGCACGTTGCCGTTCTACGAGTTGCTGGGATTCAAAGTGATCCTCGATTTCCGGGAGGGCATGAAGAGCCAGGAGATGGCCGAGGCCTTCGGCCTTAGCGTGGCCGACCTCAAAGGTGTTCACCTCCAGATCGGTGATGGCGAGACCGCCACCCGTATCGATCTGCTGGAATTCGTGGCTCCGCCGCCGGAAGGCAAGCCCTACCCGGCGCTGAACTTCACAGGCGTCGCGCGCGTCTGCCTTAAAACGAGAGATATCTGGCGGGTCTACAAGGACCTGAAGTCAAAAGGCGTTAAGTTTATTTCCGAGCCGAAAAAGCTGCCCGGGACGGAAGTTACCATCGTCTGCTTCAAGGATCCGGACGGCATTTTCCTCGAATTCCTCGAAGGCGATTTCTGACGTAGCGCTGACTCTCGCGAGCAAGAACGAAGATCGGGTGTCTAGACAGAACCGATTTGCAGTCCTAGCCTAGCCTTATTTTCTGCGGGCCGCAGCGCTGTACGAATGGAGTCGCTTTAACAAGATTCTGGGAGATGTAGAGGATTCTGGCTAGCTAGCTAGCTACTTTCCGGCGCAAAATAGACGCATCTGAGGCGCGGTTCATCGAGCTCGGCCCATTCCGATAGCCGCCCGGACGTTTCGTTGGCGGCCTCTGCTATTCCCGTAACATATAGAACATTTACAACGTTAGATGTTTT
>DATDGT010000236.1:0-7049 GCA_036521975.1 Bryobacteraceae bacterium | reverse complement strand
TGGGTGACTCCCGAAGATCGGATTGCGAGGATGCGGTCCTCGCGTCTCTTCTGTATTAACGCAGGATTTTCGGGGTCCCCAAATGGGGTGCGATCTAGGGCGGCTCAAGCCGGGTTCAGTTTACCTGCATAATCCGGCTATCATGTGCCGGGGGGTTTACAACGCTTTTGTTTCTAACGGCTGCCGCTTTGTTTGGACAGGCGAACCAAGGTAATATTACCGAAACGATTTCCGATCCTGCGGGCGCCGTTGTACCGACGGCTCAAATCGAAGTCAAAAACAACGACACAGGCGTCATCTATCGCGGCGGCACGTCCGCCACGGGAATACCGTTCAAGCGTCCGCTTTACTTACAATTGGCAATACGCTCACCCGCGTAGGCCAGGAGGATATGGAGATGCAGAATCGGCTGGAAATGGTCGTGGGAGGCCGGCGTCAGGCAGCCGTGCCCGTGGCTCCGCTATTCGCGGGCCGTGTATCCGCAGGCAACGGCTTTTTCATGGAATCTCAGCGGGTCGGATCGTTCGAGCTCCCCGATCATTGGATTCCCTACTACATGGTCGGGGTCCAATTCGCAAACCGAAAGACAACCCGATATCTGCTCGACGGCGGTAAAATCCGCGAGGATCCGATCCACGACGGTTCGTGCGAGGTCGTAGTTCCCCAGGAGGTTCGGCGCTTCCGGTTCGAAGGCGATGGGGGTTTCGACATGGTGTCCATCGAGCCGACTGTTTTCCAGGAGATCGCGGGGTTCCCTCAGCGCAGCCCGCTCGAACTGGTCAAAAGTTGGAGTGGATACGATCCGGTACTCAAAGACCTTGTACTTAGGCTGCGAGCGGACGCAGCGGCTGGGTTTCCCGCGGGTGCCCTGCTGGCTGAGTCTATCTGTATAAAGATCACCGAGGAATTGGTGAGCCGGTTTTCGATCGGAAAGGCGCGCCTGCCCCGATACAAGGGCGGACTCTCGGGAATTCAGTTACGGCGGGCATTGGAGTTCGTCGATGCATACCTGGATTCAAATCTCGACGCCGGCAGCATTGCAGGCGTGGCCGGCCTGAGCAAATATCATTTCGGCAAGGCTTTTCGTCAAAGCACGGGTATGTCGCTGCACAGCTATGTCTTAGCCCGCCGCATGAAACGTTCGCAGGAATTGCTAGCCAAGTCGGATCTACCACTGGCGGTGATTGCGCAAGCGGCGGGATTCTCGAATCAGAGTCACTTCACGACCGTCTTTTCCACGCGAACCGGAATCTCGCCCGCGGCGTTTAGAAATGAAAAACGACGGACCTCGGTTTCGTGGAACGAATCCCAGTGGACGGACCGGGTTGGATCATAGGGAGTCATGCTCAATGCCCGGTTTGCTTTTATGGAGCTTCGCAAAATATAGCGACAGGACCGCTCCCTCCGGTCGCGGCTCAGCAGGCAGAGCCGACGCCGCAATTGTCCCTGTATTATGCGAACGTCAATAGATAGTTGAATTTGCCTGCCCTATTTCTTACTATCGATCACCGTCGAAATAATCGCTCGATTTTGAAAGACCCGACTCACCCCGGAAGTTAAGCTGGGTTTTCTGAACGCGAATTCGTAGCTCGATTAAGTTCAAGTTCTCTAGCGCTCGCTGGACAGGCGCATTCATCCGAATTGGTTTTCGTGCTGGACTCCTGGCAATTCTACCGGCCGGCGCCATCGCTCAATCAGGGAACCGTGCAGTGAGGGCAATCTACAGTGCGAATTTCAAATCTAAAGGCAACAAAAATGACGAACACGAAGAACGGACTCCATGATGCGCGCAGCATGGCGATCGCAGGAGTGTGCATATTCCTGGCGCTGGCCGGCTTTTTTCCGGCGCAGGCAAGTTCCATCGACGGCATTTATGCGTTTGGAGACAGCTTGACCGATGTGGGCAACATCTATGCGGCGACCGGCGGCGCCACTCCCGCGGCTCCGTACGTAAACGGGCAGTTCACCAACGGCAATGTGTGGGTGCAGGACCTGGCGTCCGGTCTGGGACTTGCGCCCCTGACACCGAGTCTGCTGGGGGGGACGGATTACGCCTACGGCACCGCTGAAAGCGGCGTCACGGCGTTCAATACCTCCGCCCCGAACACAGATCTGACCGGAGCGATGGGGCAGTTGGCGCAATACCAGGCAACACACGCCACGGCGGATCCGAACGCGCTTTACATCATCTGGATTGGCGCCAACGATCTGAGCGATATTCTTACCGGGCAGTTACCGTCGCAGTATGGAGGTGACATCGGCGCGGTTGTTGGGAACATCTATTCGGCGGTCAGCACGCTGGCCGGCATGGGTGCAGAAAACTTCCTAATCCTCACCGTGCCGGATCTCGGAGAAACTCCGGAGGTACTGGCGGGCGGGCCTGCCGAGAGCGCCGGAGCGTCGTTTCTTTCCAGTAGTTTTGACACCGCGCTGACGAACGGAATTCCCGGGCTCGCCACAGCCGATTCCGTCCACATCTCGGTGCTCAATACCTACGCCTTGCTCGACACGATTGTGGCGAATCCGGCGAGTTACGGTTTCACCAACGTTACTCAGCCGTGCCTCACTGGAGAAGTCAATTACGTGGGCGGGACGCCTTGTGCCAACCCGAGTCAATATCTTTTCTGGGATGAGCTGCACCCAACAGCGGCGGGGCACCAAATTGTCGCCGATGAGGCGCTGGCTCTGGTCACGCCGGAGCCGACGTCGATTTCACTGGTCGCCGTGGGTTTGATCGGGCTGGTAATCCGGCGATGGCGTTCTGCCGGGGCCAGGCAGTGAGGCGATGATCACCATCTATAATTGACCTGCGGACGACGCGAATCGGAGGACCACAGGTGAAGTTGCATTTTCGGGATAATTTCCTGGTAGTCGCTGTTCTGTCGATTGCTCTTCCTACCGCCGCGTGGGGGGATCTTTCGGGCAACGTTACGCTCGCGGTGGATACTGCTTTGAACCTCGATACCGGCGGCACGTCTTCCACCGGAGGGGACCTCTTCTTTACCGGGACTAGCATCCTCCTGGGAGGCAGGGCCGAGGCCGTGAACTTTGGCGAGCCGGGTTACGTGGAATTCGACGCCTTGACGCTTGCCGGATTGTCGATGATAACGCTTATAAACTATTCGCAGTCTTCGATCGGCGGGACATCGCTCACCGCGGGCGACGTTTTCGCCGTATACACCAACGGCGGCCATTACGCCAAGGTTCTGATCAATGCGGTGACCAGCCAACTGGTTTCGCTTCAGTACACCACCTACGGCGTAACCGTGTCCGGCCCCCCCACCATTACCCAGGTGCAGAACAACTACAGCTTCATTCTGCCGGGACTACCCAACTACGGCATCGCGCCCGGCAGTTTGTTTATCATCTCGGGGAGTAACCTGAGCAGTTCAGCCCCGCCAGTCTTGCAATCCAGCGCTGCTCCCGGTTTGCCCGAGTCGCTGAACCAAACCAGCATTTCGGTCACTGTCAATGGCGTTACTACGATTCCGTCGCTGTACTACACCTCGGCGACACAGGTCGCGGCGGTGTTGCCGTCCACCACGCCCGCTGGAACCGGAACCATCACGCTCACCTACAATGGCCAGAACAGCGCGGCTCCCATTCAAGTTGTCCAGAGCGCCCCTGGCCTCGACACCGTTTACGGAAACGGAAGCGGCCAGGGCCTCATCACCGACGCCAACTACAATCTCATTGAATTCACACATCCCGCCCAGGCCGGACAGGCGGTGATCCTGTGGGGTTCGGGCGTCGGCCCCGACCTTTCGAATGACGACCGCACGTTCCCCATGAACCAGAACAATCTCACCAACATTCCGATGCAGGTTTATATCGGAGGCATTGCCGCGAACATTCTTTACCGCGGCAGATCGCAGTATCCAGGCGTGGATCAGATCGACGTTGTGATCCCGAGCAATGTTTTGCCCGGCTGCTTCGTGTCGGTGGTCGCCACAAGCGGCTCCATTGTCAGCAACACGGTCACGATTCCGGTCGGCTTGCCGATCGGGCCGTGTTCGGATGAGGCCCAGAGCTACTCCGGGAGCCAGTTTCAGGCGCTAGCAACTGGAAAGGCGAACATTCAGGTCGGGACCATACTCGTCGCCGAGGGCATCTTCTCCTCGGAAACCCCCGCCTGGAATGCCGGCGCAACATTTCAAGTGGTACAGAGCGGGCTGTACGGCTCCGGATACGGGGACGTTTCCGATGGAGGTTGCGTGGTGATGTCGCCTGCCGCGTCGACGACCGGTCCGTTCCAGTCCTACGGTCTGGACGCGGGCACAATTGCCGTCACCTGGCCTGGCGGACTCGACATTATGAACGAAGCGCCGGGCGTCCCAGGCATTTATCTAGGGAGTCTGACGGCGGGCCCTTCCGATTCGGGGTCTCAGGGAATCCAGTACAGTTTCGTCGGTACCGGCGGAAAGGACATCGGGCCGTTTTCGTCCGGCGTTACGCTTGAGTCCCCGCCGCTCATCTGGATCAATCTGGGGTCCGTCACGGCCGTTACCCGCTCGCAGGGCGTGACTGTCAATTGGGTCGACCCAACTTCCGGCCCGTTGAGCGACATCGAAATCAGGGGGGGAACGGTGATGACTACGCCAGGCGGCGCGACCGTGCCCGTCGGCTTCGTCTGCCACGCCCCTGTCACGGCCGGGTCATTCGCGATCCCTCCCTCGATATTGATGGCCTTGCCGGCGGGAACCGGCACCTTGAGCGTGGCGCATATTTTCAATGCGATCTACCCGGCGAATGGCCCCTTCGACCTGTTCCAGGCGACCGGCCGCGTGGTGGTCTCTCAGAACGTGACCTATAACTGAGTCGCCGGTAACTGAGTCGCCGGTCCTTGGCGCCGGCTCATACACATGGAGGACTAGAAATGTTGTCGCGACATCGAACGAAGCATCTGGCACTCGCCGCTCTAGCGATCGCTTTTTCCACAGCCGCCTGGGCAGATCAGTCCGGCAACGCAACACTTACGGCGAATACGTATCTGAACCTGGACACGGGCGCGATGTCGAACGCCGGAGGCGACATCCTTTGGAACGGAACGGCCCTGACGCCGCAAGGCCGGGGCGGACTTTACAATCTGGGGAAGTACGGTTCGCGTGTCTTCAAGTCCATCGCCGCTCGCTCCGCGGCAGGCGCGCCCTATAGTGCGACTCCGATTCCTGCCGGTACACTTGTCGCGGGAGATGTCTTCGGAGTGCGCACCAATGGCGGCCACTATGCCAAAGTGATCGTGACCGCGGTGAATGGCGCGTCTCTTTCTCTTAAGTACACGACGTTCATGACTGCTGCTCCCATTACTGTTGCTTCGGGCATCACGACTGGTTCGAGCATCGCGGCCAACTCCGTCGCCAATCCGGCGGCCATCGGTCCCCCGGTGTTCATCTATCAGGTCCAGAACAACTACAGCTTCCTTCTGCCCGGAGTGCCCAACTATGGCATCGCGCCGGGCAGCCTGTTCACCATCCAGGGTCAGAACTTGAACGGCAATTCCCAGCCAGTGTTACAGTCCAGCACGGCGCCCGGACTGCCCACGACGTTGAATCAGACCAGCCTTTCGGTGACCGTCAACGGCGTCACCACGACCCCGGCGCTGTACTACACTTCGGCGACCGCCGTTGCCGCGGTCCTCCCATCCACAACTCCCGTGGGCACCGGAACCGTCACCGTGCGCTACAACGGGCAAAGCTCGCAGGCCCCGATTCAAGTGGTTCAGAGCGCGGTCGGGTTGGATACCTTATACGAAACTGGAGCCGGGACGGGCGTCGTCACGGATGTCAAATTCAATGTTCTCGGACTCACGAACTCCGCAATGCCGGGACAGGCCGTGACGCTGTGGGGGTCGGGCGTCGGCGCGGATACATCCAATGACGATCGTACCTACCCGCAAAACCAGAACAATCTCACTAATATTCCGATGCAGGTCTATATCGGAGGGATCTCCGCGAACATTCTTTACCGCGGGCGGTCCCAATATCCCGGCCTGGATCAGATCGACGTTGTGGTGCCGGCCAATGTGTCGCCAGGTTGCTACGTTTCCGTCGTCGCGCAGACCGGCTCCATCGTGAGCAACTCGGTTACTGTGCCGGTGAGTCCGAACGGTGGAGCATGTTCCGATCCAGCCTTAGGCTTGAGCGGAACTCAGCTTCAAACGCTGGCCAACAGGGGCACCACGCCCGTCAATTCCGTTGTGGTAACTCTTTCTCAGTACACCAACTCGTCTGGAAAGGTGTCGGGCCAAGCCGAGGCCCTCTCCTATGCCTTTGCGAGCCTGGAATTCGGGTCGGGAGACAATTATGCTTCGGAGGGAAGTTGCAGCGTCTTTGAGCCGGGGCTGCCATTCCCATTCCAAAGTCCTTTGGACGCCGGGGCAATCCAGTTAACCGGACCTACCGGCGCTCTGGATCTGGAGGCAGAAGGGGACGGAGCTTACTTCGCACAACTGCCGGCGGGCTCTCTGACCAACAACCCCGGCACCTACACGTTCATCGGCTCCGGTGGAAAGGACGTGGGAAACTTCACTGTCGCCATCAACGTGCAAACGCCGTTTTCTTTGGCCAACAAGAGCGCGCTGGCATCGATCACCCGATCGCAGGGTGCGACCGTAACCTGGAACGGCGGCTTTGCGAACGGTGATGTCATGGTGAATGGCGTGGGCGCGGACCCAAACGGCGGGAATGTCAATTTCTACTGCCACGCCCCCTCCAGCGCCGGGCAACTCACGATTCCCGCCGCGACCTTGGCGGCGGTGCCGCCAGGGGGCGGCAAGCTGGTCGTAATGAATGCTACTGCTCCGCAGACGGTTTCGGCATCAGGGGTCGACCTGGGCTTGGCGACGGCGGTCGTGTCCTTCGATGTGCCCACGACTTTCAAGTGAATTGATTCAGGTGTGCGTCCTAGCGTGCGGCGCGTGTCAAGCACTTTGAGACACCTGGCATGGGAATTTAGTGACTTTCTTCCTTTGTCTTTTGGCCGTTTGGTACCGGCTTGTTGATCCAAACGTCCGAGGGCAACGGCAGTGGTCTTGGCAAGTGCCTGACGAA
>DATDGT010000235.1:0-4460 GCA_036521975.1 Bryobacteraceae bacterium | reverse complement strand
TTCGTCAGGCACTTGCCAAGACCACTGCCGTTGCCCTCGGACGTTTGGATCAACAAGCCGGTACCAAACGGCCAAAAGACAAAGGAAGAAAGTCACTAAATTCCCATGCCAGGTGTCTCAAAGTGCTTGACACGCGCCGCAGGCTTTAGCCTCGCTCCCCCCAGCGGGACTCCAAGTCCCGCGCGGACTGAAGTCCGCCCTCCGGAAGCGGCTGCGCGTGCCCCGACGCCTCCATGTAGCATGGAAGAGAACCGTGCGATCTCAGATCAAGCTCGGAAGAGTTTTCGGCATCGAGATCGGGCTGCACTATAGCTGGTTCCTGATCGCTCTCCTGATCGTTCTTTCCCTGTCTTCCCAATTCCACGCGAGCAACCCCAAATGGAGCGATCAGGTCATCCTGGCCATGGCGCTGGCCACCGCGGTCCTTTTCTTCGTCTCGCTCCTATTGCACGAATTGGCGCATTCCCTGGTGGCGAGCAGGAATGGATTGCCGGTGCGCGAGATCACTCTGTTCGCTCTGGGCGGCGTTTCTCAGATCGAGAAAAACCCCACCAGCGCAAAACTCGAATTCTGGATGGCCTTTGTCGGACCGCTGACGAGCGCCGTAATCGGCGCCATTTGCCTGGCTCTGGCGCGCGTATTGGGCGAGCCGGCTTCCGATCCTTGGATGGCCATGCTGCAGTGGCTTGGTTACATCAACCTGACGCTCGCCGCGTTCAACCTGCTTCCGGGATATCCGTTGGATGGCGGGAGGGTGCTGCGGGCGCTGGTCTGGTGGAAAACCGGCGATGCGGATCGCTCCACGCGCACGGCCGCTCGAGTGGGCCAAATCGTAGCATTCGGATTCATCGCACTCGGCCTATTCCGCTTTTTCGGCGGCGCGGGCATTGGGGGCTTGTGGATCGTCTTCATCGGATGGTTTTTGTTGCAGGCTTCCAAGGAAAGTTATGCCCAGGTGACGGTGGCGGAGGCCTTCAAGGGCGTGCGCGTGGCTGACGTCATGTCGCGCGATTATCCGACCGTTGAGGGTTGGCTCAACCTCGAAAATTTCGTCGAGCAGAAACTGCTTCACACCGGGCAGCGTTGTTTCCTGGTGGTTGAGCAGGGCGAAGTTACAGGTTTGGTGACACCGCGTGAGGTCAGGGAGGTGGAACGCGCGAAATGGCCCTTCACGACGCTCCGCGACGTGATGCGTCCCCTTGAGGAACTGCACCCGATCCGCCCCGAAGCTCCGTTGACCGACGCGCTGGAGGCGATGCAGCGCTACGATTTGGACCCGCTTCCGGTAATGTCGAACAGCCATGTGGAGGGAGTGCTGTCGCGAGCGCAGGTTCTGAGCTACTTACATACCCGGGCGGAATTGGGCCGGTAGCGTAGTGGTCAGAAGCCCGGAAGATCAGAAGTGCGCAATTCTGTCTTCCGTCTTCTGTCTTCCTGTCGATTTCTGGAAACTCGCGCGTCGTACACATGAAGGGGCAAAAGAGCCCCGAACTTGGAAGAACAGGAGAAAGATTATGAGCTCGAATGCAATTGCCGCGGCCGCGACTCCGCCTCAGGTATCACCGGATCCGGGAAGTGGAACAAGCCCGCGCTTACTTCACGCAAACGCGGGATGGTTTAATCGGCGCGACTAAAGGGTTATCCCCGGCGCAGTGGAATTTTAAACCGGCGCCGGATCGTTGGTCCTTCGCAGAAATCTTGGAACATGTGGTGTTCGTTCAGGAGCGGGTATTAGGGCCGATGTGGGAACAACTCGCCGTTGCGCCGCCCGCGCCAGCCGATCATGATCGTGCGGAGATCGATTTGATCGTGCTCCATTGGTTTCCGGATCGTCGGGGTAAGATTCCCGGTCCGGAGGCTCTGCATCCCACCGGCCGATGGTCTCCAGCAGAAGCCTTGGACCGTCTCGGCGTCAACTATGCGCGCATGAACGATCTCGTGGAATCCGTTTCGGATCTGCGCCAACACGCGATCGAGGCGCGGCCGCTGAAGCTCTTTTCCCAAGGCAAGTACGAAGTGATGGATGGCTATCAATGGCTGCTGGCCGCCGCGGCGCACACCGAACGCCACACCAAGCAGATGTTGGAGGTGAAGGCGGATCCGAGTTTTCCGGCGCGATGAAGAGACCAGAATTCAGAAGACAGAAGACAGAAGACAGAAACGAGGAGGCGAACATTCTGACTTCTGACTTCTGACTTCTGACTTCTGTGGATCCAAAGGAGCATACGATGCGTTACATGATGCTGATCTATTCGAAGGAAACGCCCGGCGGGATGAACGCGGAACAAAAGGAAGAACTCTACGCCCGCCACACCCGGACGATGGCCGAGGGACGGAAGAAGGGCGTACTGGAAGGCGCGGAGCCGTTAGCGCCCGTGTCGACGGCCACCACTGTTCGGGTTGAGGAGGGCAAGACTTTGGTCACCGACGGGCCTTTCGCGGAAACCAAGGAGCAGCTTGCGAGCTATTACATCATCGACTGCGAAAACCTGGACGAAGCCATCGAATGGGCCGCCAAAATTCCAACTGGTTGCCGAGGCAATCCGGGCTGTATCGAGATCCGGCCCCTGCCCGGCATACCGGCGGATATCGGCGATCGGCTTGCCGGCGGGATGAATGGATGATGCTCGGGCGGCGGCGGAATCTGTTTTCCGGCGCGAATCCGGGCGCATTATCGCGAGCCTGATCCGAATCTCCGGCTCCTTCGACCGGGCCGAAGAAGCGATGCAGGAGGCGTTCGCATCCGCGCTGGCGGCCTGGGCCGCCGGCGGGCTTCCTGAAAATCCCGCCGCCTGGATCATGGCTGCGGCCCACCGGAAGCTAATCGACGCTGCGCGGCGGGAGCAAACCAGGCGCGAAAGGATAGATGCCGTTCGCTACGAAATGGAAACGTTTCGCGCCCCTCCCGAACCGGAGCTCGAGACAAACGCGATGCACTTCCCCGACGACCGGCTGCGGTTGATTTTCACCTGCTGCCATCCCGCCCTGAACACAGAAGCGCAAGTCGCGTTGACGCTTCGAACGCTGGGAGGGTTGACCACTCCGGAAATCGCCAAGGCCTTTCTTGTGCCGGAGGCGACGCTCGCGCAAAGGCTGGTGCGAGCGAAGAGGAAAATTCAGGAAGCGCGCATCCCTTATGAGACGCCTCCGGCGCATCGCCTGCCGGAGAGAACGGCCGCCGTGCGCGCCGTCATTTATTTGATATTCAACGAGGGCTACGCGGCGGCCGCGGGATGCGAATTGGTGAGAAGCGATTTATGCGACGAGGCGATCCGCCTGGGCCGCCTGCTATGCGAATTGCAAGTGGAGGGCGGGCTTCAGCCCGCGCGAGGTTTTAGCCTCGCTCCGGCCGGCGGGACTGAAGTCCCGCGCGGACTAAAGTCCGCCCTCCAAGCGGAGAGTATCGCCCTCCTGGCTTTGATGCTGCTTCAGCATTCGCGCCGCAATGCCAGGGTCGTAAATGGCCAACTGATCACTCTGGAAGATCAGGATCGCTCGCGTTGGGACCAGGCAGCTATCTCGGAAGGACTGGAGCTGACGGAGGCCGGCCTCCGGCTGGGACCCGTAGGGCCCTATCAATTGCAGGCGGCGATTGCCGCGCTGCACGCGCGCGCCGCCACGCCCGCGGAAACCGATTGGCCACAAATCGCCGCGCTGTATGGCAAATTGCTGCAACTGAATCCGTCGCCCGTTGTTGCGCTGAATCAGGCCGTGGCCGTGGCCATGACCGGCGCGATTCAGGACGGACTGCGGGAGATCGAAAAACTGGGCCAGGATCGCGCCCTGGAAAGCTATTACCTGTTTCATGCCGCGAGAGCCGATTTATTGTGGCGGTTGGGGCGCAATGCCGAGGCCGCCGAGGCTTACGGCCGGGCGTCGGAGCTGGCCGCCAATCGCATCGAACGCGAGTTCCTGGAACGTCGCCGCAGCGCCGTCTCGCTAAGGTCGCAGTAGGTACCTTCGCAGCCGATGATTCAGCTTCGGCGCGCAGCGCCCGGCGCCCCCCTAGGCATGCGGCCAAAAAGTAATAGTACTGGTGTCAACACGTAATAGTCCTTTCATCCTTCCGCAACACTGCGAATCCATAATCCACCCAGAATTGGCGGCAACATTAGAATCACACACGGAAGCAGATCTAAATCATAACTAGCCTTCAGCCGCGAGTTCTGTGTTGATCGGTTGCCAGTGTTATCTCCTTTGAAATAGAGATAACAATCAGGTGGGATCGTGGGCCATGCAGGGCGGTGGTTATGCTATAGTTCTTCCTATAGTCGCCAGGAAAGGAGGAACTATAGCATTATGCGCCCCGTGGTGTTTTCTGTAACCTAAATTATGCACGCACTTCGCCGTTTCCATGCCGCACGGCTAAGGCCGATCGCGGCCGCTAGTGCTCAAGTGTTGATCGCCTCCCGCTGACTCCCCTTCTTTGTTTCCCAACTGATTCCGAACAATGGCTCTAT
>DATDGT010000234.1:0-17290 GCA_036521975.1 Bryobacteraceae bacterium | reverse complement strand
TTCCTGCACGCGGATCCAGTCAGTTTCGTTTACGGGCTAACGCCATTACCCAAGCCGACCGCTCCCCTCACACGCCTGCATTATCTCGCGTATTTTCATCGTCGGGGGTGCACGGCCCCGGTCATAGATGTTTCGTTATTGCGACCGGGTGTCTGCATGCGGTTGGTATCGGCATCGGCACTGTCCATCGATGGGGGTGGGGACAGAGGTTTCTGCGCACTGCAGGCGCGATCGTTGCCGTGGGTGGTGTCTTCTTCCTGTGGGAGGCGTTCGTGTGAGCCACGCCAGTAAATCGCGGCTGCCGATTTATGCGTTCGTCTTCTTCACGTTCACCATGTGCGCAGTCCCTGCCGAGGCGCACCTCAACTCCACCGGCATGGGGCCTTTCTATGACGGCTTGGCGCATTTCCTGATGAGCGCCGAGGACATTCTTCCCGTTCTTGCATTGGCACTTCTTGCTGGATTGCGTGGAACGGCTTTCGGTCGCAGGGCGCTGTTCGTATTGCCAACTGCTTGGCTCTTGGGCGGCTTAGTCGGACTGACCGCGGCGGCAACCAAGGGTAACGCCCTACTCGCCGCAATCTGGTTTCTGATTCTGGGCGCGTTGCTGGCGGCGGATGTGAAGCTTTCCTTGCGCATGATTACGGTTCTTGCGGCATCGGTCGGTGTTTATCACGGATACCTGAATGGGACCGGGATGGGGCAGCCGGAGACGGCGGCAGTGGCGTTGTTGGGCCTGGTTTTTGCAATCTTTGTGTTGATCGCACTTGCGGCTGCGTTAGTGATTGATCTACGGGCGCAATGGGCACGGGTTGGCGTGCGTGTAGCTGGCAGTTGGATCGCTGCTAGCGGCCTACTAATGCTCGGCTGGGCAATGCGGGGGGGCTAGTCGACGCCATTCGACTGTACTGCGACACCAAGGCAGTGGTCATGTCCTTGGAGAATCGAGCGTCGCGGGAATTGTCGCGATCGTCCGTTTTTAAGCGGCGAGTTGCTCGCCCAGTTCTCCACTCCATTTCCACTCCATTAAGCGGCGGATTGAAGAGGGAATTTCGGAAGTTGCTGATTTCGTTCGTGCTGAGTTGATCGCCATGAACGGCTTGGTATGGTGTTTTCAATCGAAACGGAGATTCCCAAGCTGGACGTCGTGGGTTCGAGTCCCATCTCCGGCTCCAAACTTTCAAACGACTTGCATGACCGGCCTCCACTGTGTGCTCCGTTTGTGCCCCGATTACATCGCTTGCAGGGCTTTGCTTGGCCGCGAGGCTTCTGGAGGTGTCGGGCAAGGCACGGGAGAACGGGCTGGACCAGGCCATGAACGCAGCCGCGAAAGCGGCGCTCAATCCCCGCAGCCCAGCCCGTTAGGGGGCGGATGCGAAGTTTGACTGTTCTGGCTTCCCGGCGTATCTTGGGCGAGAATTAAAGAAAGGCTGATTATGACCATTCAACTGAAGCCCGAACAGGAACACCGCATCGCTGAGGCGCTGCGCTCCGGTGCTTACAGCAGCTCCGATGACGTGATTGACCGCGCCCTCGAAGTGCTGCACGAGCAGGACGAATGGCTGATGGCCAACCGCGAGGCGAACGACGTGAGGATTCGTACCGGCATCGAGGAATTGGAGCGCGGCGAGGGGATTCCCGAGGACGAACTGGACGCCTATCTTGCACGGCTGAAAGCTCAGCCTGAATGAAGCGGCGCTATATTCTAGCGCCCCAGGCAGCCCGCGACCTCGTACAAATCTGGCGTTGCATCAGGAAGGAAAGCAGCCAGGAAACCGCCGACCGCGTGGAATCCGTCATCCGCACCAAGTTTGTGTATCTTGCGGAATTTCCGCACGGTGGGCACTGGCGGCGGGACCTGACCGACGCCGAAGTTCGCTTTCTTGCCGTTTATTCGTACCTGATTGTTTATCGCCCGGAAACGAAGCCGCTACAAGTCGTCGCCATTCTGCACGCGCACCGCGACGTGGCGAGGATTCTGCCGAAACGGGTTTAGGAATGTTCGGGAACAGCCGCCCGAAAATCGAACGGAAAGCCACCGGACAGATGCAAACTCGACTTCTGACTCCTGACTCTTGACTTCTGACTTCTGACTCGTGACCGCTCACTCCTGACTCCTGAAGCTAATACCGGTCCTGGTCCCAAGAGCGCCAAGTGCGCCATCGCCGCCGCTCGGGAAACGCGCGGATCAGCAGCATGCCGGTAAGGAACCCGCCGACGTGTGCGAACCAAGCCACGCCCCCTCCGCTGTAGTCGGTCTCGGCCAGCGACCCGATGCCGTTCAAGAATTGCATCCCGAACCAGAACAGCAGCAGCAGCGCGGCCGGAATATCGATGGTCGTGATGAACAAAAGGATAAAAAGAAGCGTGACTATGCGCGCTCGGGGAAATTTCACCAGGTACGCGCCCATCACTCCTGCGATGGCGCCGCTGGCGCCAATGGTGGGCACCGGCGAATAGACGTTGGCGATCACCTGCACCACTGCCGCGGCTAATCCGCACACCAAATAAAACACGAGAAACCGGCCCGGGCCGATCAGGTCCTCCACGTTTCTTCCGAAAACCCATAGAAACAACATGTTTCCGAGAATGTGCATCCATCCCCCGTGCAGAAACATGGAAGTGATCAAGGCCACGGGGTGCAAACGGTCCGGCACGATTCCCCACTCCTCCACAAACCGGTTGAGAGCGTAACTGGGAAGCGTGAGCTGATACAAAAACACCGCCATGTTTACCGCGATCAGTGAGGCAGTGACTTTGGCTGTGGAGTAGACAGGCTCCGTGGACTTCAGCGGAATCATGCGTTAGGAACCGCGGCCCGAGAACTCGGGACTCGACTTGCGCCCGACGCTCGGATTGGCTGCGGCTTGGTTCATCAGCGCCCGGGCTTCCTTTTCGGAAGCGATACCACCTCGCGCGCCCAGGCGCGTGCAGTTGAGCGCGGCCATGGCGTTGGAAAACTCCAGCGTTTCGCTTAACGGCATGCCCGCAAGCACAGCATAACAGAACGCGCCATGGAACACGTCCCCGGCGCCGGTGGTGTCGGCGCAATTCACCACGAATCCGGGCGAATAGACGAACCTCGCCTCCACGCGAGCCAGCGCGCCGTAGGCGCCCAGCGTCATCGCCGCCACGCGCATTCCGTATTCCGTCTGAATCTCCTTGAGCGCGCGGAAAGGATCCGACTCCCCGGTCCATTTCTCCGGGAATTCGGTGCTGGAGACCAGATAGTCGGCGGAACGAAGCACTTCCCCGAACCCGGGATAGATCGTATCTACGTCCACTGAAACAGGAATGCCGTTCGCTCGCGCGATCTGCGCGGCCTTGGCCGCGGCCGGCGTGTCGTGCCCGTCCACATGCAGGAGTCGCGCGCAGGCGATCGTTTCGGGAGTGATGCGCTCGGGGTCGATCTTCAGGCAATCGTCGCGCCTCCAAAAAATCGTTCGTTCGCCTGTCGATTCATCGACGACGATGTAGGCGCGCTGGTTGGGACAATTCGCGCGGACCTCTACACCGTCGAGATTGATACCGGTTTCGCGCAGGCTCTCCAACTGAAATTTCCCCGCCTCGTCGTCGCCTACCGCGCCGATGTATTTCGTTCGCAGTCCCAGCTTCGAGCACACCGCCAGAGCGCTCGCCACCTGGCCTCCCGCGCTTACCACCTCCCGCGTGAACGGCGTCTTGCCCGCGTAGGGGGGAAACCGAGGCACAATGATCAGCGTGTCGGTAGCGTTCAACCCGACACCCACCACGTCGAAGGGGGTTTCCGGGAGATTCACTGAACGAAGCTCAGAATGGCGCGCTCGAGCGGGCTATCGCCGGCGGCAGCGCTGACGATCTCGCTGATGTGGCTTTCCTGGGGAATGTAGATCAGTTGGACTGGGTTGAACGCTTTCTTCAGCGCCGCTTCAAAATCGCGGGCCTGCTTGGGAAGACTCAGATAGTCCCATTCACAATACGCGATGAGGAAAGGCGGCTCAGGGGAAGCGCACAGCGAATGCGTTGTGCGCGTTAAGCAAGAATGGACCAATGCCAGGGGAGAAGCGGCGCTCCTGTCGCCGTCGTAGACGAAAGCCGGAGTGTCGCGGACGTCGTATACTCCACTGATGCTGATCACTCCGCGGATGGCATCGCTCGCCAGATCGTATTTCTCCAGGTAGCGGGGATTGGTCGCCAGCAGCGAGACCAGATGGCCGCCGGCGGAGTGGCCGCTCAGGTAAATCCGGCGGGCGTCGCCCCCGAAGCCGGCGGCATGGTTGTGGACCCAGGCGAAGGCCGCCGCGATATCCTCGATTTGCGCGGGATGCGGATTCGCGGGCATCAGGCGATAGCTGGGGATGGCGACCGCGATCCCCGCGCGCGCATAGCGATTGCCGAGCGCGCGATACAGCGAACGATCGCCCGTGCGCCACGACCCTCCATGCACAAAAAACAAAACCGGAAAATTTGTTTTTCCCTTGGGCAGATATAAATCCAGCCTGTGTTTGTCGGCGTCGGCCTCCGAGCCGTCCGCATAATCGATTCCGGCGCGCAATTCGACCTCGGCGGGCACCGCGGCCGAAGGGATTCGCAGGTCCACGGTTCCGCCGACATAAATTGGATTGGAAACGATCCACAGCCAGTCCCGGCCTCCCGCGGAAAGCCAGGCTTCCAGCCGGTAAGCTCCCTCTTCTTTCGCGGTGTACGAAAACTTCGAATCTTCGGCTTGCGCCGCGACTGCGCCGTTTCGAATGAGCTTGATCTTAGCCGCGGTGGGGAGCAACGCCTCGATCTGCGCCGGGCCGGCAAGGCCCGTAGGAACCGTATCCCCCATATCGAAAACGCCGAGATTATTGGCGGCGAAAAAAGCGAATCCGGTGGGATCGCAGAGCCAGTCGTTCGCCACGTAGGAACGGCCCGCAGCCAGCGACGCTTGGACTTGAGCCGCGCTGAACTCGCGCGCGAGGATGTGAACGCTGGTGGTACGAAATGCATCGGCCAGCGTGTTCCATTTGGGGTTTGCGCCGCCGGGGTCGCTAAAAGCGATAGCGGGCGCGTCTTTTGCGGAAAGGACCCGGTCCCAGTTCGCGATCCTTTCGGGGTCCAGTTGCATTTGGGCCCCCATCGCTTCCGCCGGATACTCGCGCGAGCGGCTCCGCCGCGCCGCGGATTTGCCGGAGACCGGGATTCCGGCATCGCCCTCGCCCGGAAGCGGAAGCAAGAGAACGTCGCCGGCCGGATCGTCTTCCCGGCCCGCGAAGACGATCCGCGCGCGCGCTTCCTGGGCTGCTTTCAGCAAATCGACGCGCGTCGCGGCGGCGTGCGTGAGCACTGCACGGAAATCCTCGTAGATCCCCAGCGCGGGCAGGCGCGCGCGCTGCTTCATCCATTGGACGCGCTGCGCGTGAAGCTTTTCAAGTTGCGCTTGGGTCAGCCCCGCGGCCGCAACGGAGTGGACCGCGAAGGAAACCAGCAGCCAGGAGACCCCGACACTCCGCACACTTTGATTTTACGCCCGGCCTGTCAGAACCCCGGCCTGTCAGAACAAAGTCATCTGCGCGTCATGAGGCCACAACTCCGGTTCGGGCAACGGAGGCACCCGATCGAACCCATAGCGCCGGCGGATCTCCGCCACGCGCTCGCGAATGCGCTCGGGATAATCGCCGCGGATAAACGCGCTGCGCTCGAAACGCTCGCGGTAGCGGCGGACTAGCAACGGAAACTCCTTCTCCAAAAACGGTAGGAATACCGCCCTGGAGCAGGGCTTGAGGAACAGCACATTGCCGCCGAACCCTCGCGCCCCCACCTCGGCGGCGGCTTGCGCCAAAGCATCCAGAGCCTCCTCGCTATCGTTCAGCAGCGGGAGAATCGGTGCGCAGAACACCCTCGCGCGAATGCCGCTCGAGACCAGTTTCCTCACCGCGTCCAAACGAAGATCGGGTCGCGGAGCCAGCGGTTCCAGCGATCTTGCGAGTGCGGCATCGGTCGTCGTGATGGTCATTGACAGCGTAAACCGATGCCGCCGGGAAATCTCCTGGAGCACATCGATATCGCGGACCGCCAGGTCGGACTTGGTGGTAATCCCCAGGCTCAGACCCGCGGTTTCCGCGAAGACTTCGAGAATCGCCCTCGTGATCCGGTAACGGCGCTCGGCCGGTTGATAGGGATCGGTAGCCGTTCCCAGCGCGATTGTTTCGCCCCGGTCAAGGCGGGCCAATTCTTCCTTGAACAAGCGGGCGTCAAAATCCTTGACAAAGATCCTGCGCTCGAAGTCGAGCGGGTCCCGCAGCTCCATGAACTCGTGCGCGTAGCGGGCGTAACAATACTTGCAGCCGAACTCGCACCCGCGATAGGGATTGATGGTCCAGCGGAACGGCACGC
The DNA here is from genome assembly GCA_036521975.1 of Bryobacteraceae bacterium. Lineage (GTDB taxonomy): Bacteria > Acidobacteriota > Terriglobia > Bryobacterales > Bryobacteraceae > Palsa-187. The sequence continues at coordinate 10,930 of DATDGT010000234.1, read as the reverse complement.
GATCGCTGGTGCATCTGGTCAGAAAGCTGCGAGCGCCGATTTCAAAATATTCAACTCGGCTCTTGGCCTCGAGCCGGGGGCTCTCCGCTGCCATTCGCGCAATTCCCACCAGCGCGGCCATAGCTTATGTTCGCCTTTCATTCGCCTCTTTGTCAAGTTGCGCACCCTATGTGGCCGCCACAACGTTTCACCTGGTTCATTCTGCCTTCATCTGCCTCACCTGGGCCCCGCCTACTGCTTTCGATACCACCCGACGGCCTGACGGGCACTGATGCCCGGAGAGTCTAACGGCACTATCGTATTCCCCGCTTGGCGCATCGAGCCTCCGGGAGCTTCGGGCAATAAATCGTTGGTCAGGAGCAAACCCCCCGGCTTCAGCATGGCGCCGGCGTTTTCGAGCGCCAGCGTCTGTTCGGAAGGTTCGTAGTACACGAAGATATTGGTGGCGACGATCAAATCGAAGCGCTCCGCGGGCGCGAGATTCAGGCGTTCCACGATGATGTCGAGATCCAACGGCTCGCATGCGAGCACGACGTCCGGACGCACTCGCACCGCGCGCGTGGCCAATCCCGGCAAGCGCACAGTGGACGCGTTGTGCGCGTTAAAGAAAAAGATCGCGGGCGGGTGAATGGGCGTGATCGGGGTCCCCACTCGATCTCCCAGCGAATTCCAGTAATCAATCATTCCTTGAGGCCATGGGCGTGCGATATCGCGCGGCAACTGGATCGCGTAGCCGGAATTCTTGCGGGCGCGCTCGCGGGCGCGCTGAAGATGATCGATCACGCGAGGGCTGATGTCGAAGACCAACACCGATAGATCCTTGGGGCTCGCCAATCCCAACCGAACCAGCGAATCGTACAGCGCAAACGGTTGCAAGGTTTGAGGCGGGTAATAGTCGAATGCGGATTCCTCGTTCTTATCGATGAAATCCAAGCCCGGCCCGATCACCGCTACGCGCGCCGCCTGGCCCCCACGCAGTTCCCCGCGGATTTTTAAGTCGCGCAAGGTCTGTTCGATCGTGAAAGCAGGAATGATGCTGGTATCGAGCGAGAGTCCGCGATCCTGAAACAGCGATCCCCGGTCCCGCGGCGATTTCGAGTCGGTCTGGGCGGCGCGCTTCGCGATGTCCATTCTCTCTTGGGCCACGCGGGAGAGAGTCTTGAAGAGGAACACACCTGCTTCAGCGCCGCCGCTCTCCGGATCGATTCCCTGTCTTCTGAGAAGCCCCTGAAGAAAAATCAGGCGCTCGTTGCCGCCGGGATGCCGCAAACCAGCCACTAGATCGTCCACCCGCGCGCGCAAGACGCCGGTCTTCGAAGCCTCGGTGATCGATTCCATGTCGATGCGCGGCTGCTTAGTGAAGGAAGTCCCCAACAGCAGAAAGTTGACCATGGACTCGAGATCGCCCTGTTCGAGCCGGGCGCGAATCGCTTTGTCACGCTCCCGAGCCCAGGCGGGATCGGCATCCGGAGTAAGAACGCGCTCAGCCGCAAAAGAAGGCCGCAGCGCCATGAGGACCGCGAATACGGCACAAACAACTCGAAGAGCGCCAAACTTTCTCCGCGGGTTTCGCTGGCTGAGCGTCCCCAATGTGCGATCCCTGCCCATACGGTGGTTTTACCAGATCGCCGAGGGGCAATGCCCATGGGCGGAAAGCCGGTCGCCCTAACTCTAAGCGAGAAGGGCGCAGGCGATTAGGCGCGAATATCGGGAATGAGAGTTCCACATTCGGAGCAATGCAAAGAGCCCCGGAGCTGATTGTTCCGAATTCGGAAAGGCGTTTTCCACTTTGTCCGGCTAGTCCGAGCCTCGCATTTGACCTATAGTGGTGTCAACAAGGCGAGGAAGGAACGAATGAGCGGGACGGCAGAGAGCGTCACGGCTTTGCTTGCAAAATACAACGAGGCGCTGAATGCATCGAGCACTGACGCCGTCATGCAGATCTACGCGGAGGACGGCGTGTTCATGCCGCCGTACAGCCAGTCGGCGGTTGGCTCGGCGGCCGTCAGAAAGGCCTACGATGCCGTCTTCAAAGCGATCACGCTGAACGTCAAGTTCACGATCGCCGAGATCGTCGAACTCGGTGCGGGCGGGCTTTCGCGCGCACGAATTCCGGCGGCACGACGACCGATCATGCGACGGGACGAAAGAGCTCGGAAGGCAACCAGGAGTTGTTCATCTTTAAGCAGGATCATGATGGCGCCTGGAAAATCGCGCGCTACAGTTTCTCGCTGACGAATCCACCGTAGCATTAAGCCCGCGGATTGGAATCGTTGGCGATTGTTCCAAATATGGAACGAAAATTTCCGAGATTCCTGTCTAGTGCGTTCCATGGTTGCCGGATAATGTGTGGTTTTAAGCGCACAGCGCCCGGCGTGCTCACCCGAACCCTTAACTCCCCGCGGCGCCGGGCTCAAGTTGTGCGCTGAGCTAGTGGAAAGCCGTGATCGGCTGAGCGCGTAAAATGTGGGCTGCACTGGTGGCTTCGTTTGTATTACCATCTCGATGAGGAGCCGCAGGCAATTCGAGGGTAGCGTCGGCGATGAGGTGCTGAACCGGCGTGAGATCCTGCGACGCGGCGTCGCGCTTGCCGGCGCTTCAAGCGTGGCCTTCGGCGCGCTCGGCCGGGCAGCCGCCCAGTCAGGAGGTCACCGACCTATGGATGCGAAGAGCGAAGCAAGGAAAATCGCTTTCGATCGGTCTGGCAGGGGCGACAAGGTTTTGCTGATTTCGGGCTTTCCGCAAACGCGCCGGTCCTGGAACAGACTCCTTCCGCTACTGTCGCAAAAGTTCGAGACCATACCGGCCGATCTGCCGAGCTTCGGGGATTCGGGAATCCTCGAAGCCCCGGCGACCACGGAGAATGCTGGCAGGGTCTTCCACGAGTTCGTGGCGGGGCTTGGAACGCCGCTGCATGTCGTGGCGCACGATTTTGGCGCCTGGGTTGCGTATAGCTGGGCGCTCCTTTTTAAGGAGGATTTTAAGTCGCTGACGCTGATCGACGCTGGCATACCGGGCGTCACGTTACTGAACGAGATTGAACTTTCAGACTACAAGCGCAAATGGAACTTCATCTTCCAGATGCTTCCTGATTTGCCCGCGGAGCTCACGAAGGGCAAAGAGGACGTATACGTCGGATGGTGGTTCAAGAACAAGGTGTACAAACCGGGAGTGATCCCCCAGAGTGACGTCGATGCTTACATGCATGCTTACGCGCGAGAGGGGCGCATGGACGCGGCTTTCGACTACTGCCGCAAAATCGTTGAGGACATGGAGTTCAACAAGAAGCAGTTTAAGAGCAAACTGCCCATCCGTCTCCTGGCCGTGGGTGGAGAACACTCCATTCCGAATATGGGAGACTCGCTGCGGCCTTATTTCAAGGAAGTGAAGTCCGTGGTGATCCGGGATTCCGGTCATTTTGTTCCGGAAGAACAGCCGGAGGCGCTCGCCAAGGCCCTACTCGCTTTTCTCTGATTAGAACGGGACCGTTATGTCAAGCGCTCTGAGTCAAAACTTGCCTGAGTCTCTCCTCAGCATCCGGACCAGGCCGCTGTTCGTCTTGCGAGAGGCGGTGCCGCCGCTGATCGTGATTGGTCAGACACCCAACGCATTTCGCCGGATCGGCGTAATCCAGGGCGGCTCGTTCGAGGGTGAGCGGCTGTCCGGCGAGGTTCTCACCGGCAACGACTGGCAGGCAGTCCGTACCGATTCATGTATAAAGCTGGATGTTCGGCTGGTGCTGAAGACCACAGACGGGGAATTGATCGTGATGACCTACACATGCTTGCGTGCTGGCCCACCAAACGTCATCGAGAAACTGGACAAGGGAGAGCCGGTCGATCCGATGAGCTATTATTTCCGCATGAATCCGATATTCGAGACGGGCTCCAAGAAATACGATTGGATGAACCGGATCATCGCTGTCGGTACGGGCGTTCGGTTGCTCGACGGGCCGGTTTACAGCATCTTTGAGGTTCTTTGATTCATGACTACCCTAACGAGCTTTCAAGCGGACATTCGCCCCCTCTTCACGGATCGGGATGTTCACGCCATGAGCAAGGCGTTCAATCTCGCAAATTATGACGACGTGAAGGCGCATGCGGCCGCTATCTACGACCGGCTGCGCGGGATCGGCGGAGCCGTCATGCCGCCTCCGCCCCCGAGAGGAGAAGGTCCCTGGCCGCAATCCCGGATTGAGCTCTTCACCAAATGGATGGCGGACGGGTACCAGCCCTGAGAAAGGAGGCCAGCATGTCGACGGGGCCTGATCAGAGTGCTGAACTGAAGTTCGTCGTGACGAATACGCTCATTGTTGGCGATATAAAGCGGTCGGTCGCTTTCTATCGGGACGTGCTCGGGGCCACGGTGCTGCGTGAGGGAGAGCCGACGTTTCTTCGGCTCGGCAACATCTGGCTGACGATCAACGGCGGAGGCGGAGGGACTGACGATAAGCCCGACGTCGTCGCTGCGCCGCCGCGCGATCCAAATGTCCTCAGCAACTTCATCAACCTTCGCGTCACCGATATAAAACGCTGCTACGAGCTCTGGTCGTCGCGGGGCGCGAAGTTCATCACTGAGCCCAAAGTCCATGCAACGGAGATGCGGTGCTACATGCGCGACCCGGACGGCTACCTCATTGAGGTCGGTCAAACGACCATGACCGCCGATCCCCTGGATTTCTATAAGTAAGCTTTTGCGATCGCGGCGGTCGACTGTTCATCGTCGTTAGCCCCGCCCAAGCGCTCATGCTGTCCCTGAGCCTACAATAGTTTTTTTTCGTTCTTAATGGGGCCGCGCGTGGAATGATTTTCCGGAGTTGGAAAAGCAATGTCGGACCTCAATTCACTGATCATCTTCGCCCAGGTGGTAGACGCCAACGGCTTCTCGAAGGCGGCGCGGCGTCTCAAAATGCCGACATCGACCGTCAGCCGGCGCATCGCCGAACTCGAACAGGCGCTCGGCGTCCGCTTGATTGAGCGCTCAACCCGCTCCCTGCGTCTCACCGATGTCGGCTCGGAGGTGTTGGAATATGCGCATCGCGGCGCGGAAATCAACGAAGCGATCGAAAACATCGCGTCGAGCCATCTGTCGAAGGTCTCGGGAAATCTGCGGCTCGCGGCTCCTCCGAGCATCTCGGACTCACTGCTCGCGCCGATTGTGGTCGCTTTCCAGAAGGAATATCCTGATGTCCACATCCAGGTCTTCATCACCGAAAGAATCGTGGACCAGATCGCCGAGGGCGTCGACCTTGCCTTTCGTGTGGGCGAGCTGGAAGATTCCTCACTGGTGGCACTGCGAATCCTGGCCTATCGCCACCAGCTCGTCGCGAGCCCGGAGTACCTGCAGAAGAACAAGCCTCCGAAAACGCCTCAGGAACTGCTGTCGCACAGGCTCCTGGCTTTCTCGTTCTGGCGGCCGGAAAACACCTGGAATTTCATTCACGCCAACGGTAAGGACCGGAATTCGATTACCTTCAAGCCGTATCTGGCTATCAACGAGTACGACGCCTGGCGACGGCGCTGCTTGCGGGCACTGGAATCGGCGATCTTCCGCCCATCGTTCAACCCGAGCTACTGCGATCCGGTCGCCTTGTCGAGGTCATGCCGAAGGGGCATTTCCGGATTTTCCATCTGTCGCTGTGTCATCTTGGCCATCATTTCGTGCCCAGACCGGTTCGCGTGTTCAAGGATTTCGCCGCCAAGATGGCGCCTGCTCTTTTTCCATCTCTCCCCGCGTAGGGAGTCTTTGCGGTCCACGTGGACCACCGCTGCGTCTTCGAGATGCTGCCTTCGTTCCAATTTTGGAATGATGAATTCCGAATTGCGCCACTAGTGGCTTTTGGTGATCTGACATATAGTGCCGATATGGCGAGAGCCCTTACCGGACGGAGCCGGTGGGTCGCCCTCACGGGCGGGCTCATCCGCGGGCGGTCGACGACGGGACAAATAAAGAACTTATGAAAGCCTCTGTTATTCACGAATATGGCGGACCTGAGGTCCTTCGCTACGAAGACTATCCTGATCCGGTTTTGAACCCAGGCGAGGTTTTGGTCCGAGTGGCCGCGGCAGGACTCAATCCTGTGGATATTTTAGAGCGGTCGGGCCAAACGAAAGAGTGGCGGCCTATACAGTTTCCAGGTGTCATCGGCTGGGACTTATCGGGGACTGTGGAGAAACTGGGTGCTGGCGTCAAAAGGTTTTCGATTGGAGACCAGGTCCTCGCCTGGGCCTACCATACTTACGCCGAACTCTGCGCCGTGAAGGCCGATCTGCTCGCGAGGGTTCCGAAGGGCATGAATCTCGTAGACGCCGCTGCGCTGCCGCTCGTCACTATGACCGGCAGCCAGCTCGTTTATGTTGCAGCCGACGCCAAAGCAGGCCAAACTGTGCTCGTTTCGGGCGCGGCCGGAAGCGTGGGTCGGTCTGCTGTCTTCGCCGCCAAGGACCGTGGCGCCGTCGTCATCGCCGGGGTGCTCAAGAAGCACTTGGACAGGGCGAAAACCCTTAGCGCTGATCGCTTAATCGCGCTCGATGATGCAGCGGCCTGCGGGGATCTGCAGCCAGTCGACGTCATCGGGAACACAGTCCGGGGGAAGACGGCCGAAGATCTCATGGGAAAGGTGAAGGCGGGCGGGACTTTCGCTTCTGTCACGGGCGCTCCCGCCAACGCAGCCCAATATCCCCAGGTGCGAACTGTTGCCTTCGTGTCCAAACAGGACACCAAGAATTTGGAATATACGATCGAGGCTGTACAAGCGGGAAAACTGATCATCCCGATTGGAAGCAGAGTCCGTCTCCGGAATGCCGCAGAGGCGCATGCCGCGTTTGCGAAGGGCAGCGCCGGTAAAATATTGTTGCTGCTGTAGAGGGAAGGGCGTCGACAAGGAAACGACGATGAAAGCTGAGCGTGAAGGAATCGATCCGGATGTGCCGCCGAGCGGCGAGGGCTGCGCCGAGTGCCTTGCTGCGGGCGGATGGTGGCTGCATCTGCGGCGTTGCGCCGAATGCGGGCACATCGGCTGTTGCGATAGTTCGCCTAGCCAACATGCCTCAAAGCATTTTCATGCGACAGGGCATCCGATCGCGGCCAGCTTCGAGCCCCGAGAAACCTGGTTTTACGACTACCGGACCCGGAAAATGATTCCCGGCCCGCAACTCGCGGAGCCGCGGTGGCGCCCGGAAGATCAGCCAGCGCCCGGACCGGCTGGCAAGGTGCCGCGCGACTGGGAGTCTCGGCTTCACTGACAGATGGCCCGGAGCCACGCGCGATGAAGAAAGGGCGTCTCGAAGCTTTCAGCGACGGGGTCTTCGCCATCATCATCACCATCATGGTCCTGGATCTCAGAGTGCCGCCCGGTCCTTCGCTGGAAGCGCTTCGCTCGACGGTTCCGGTCTTCCTGAGTTACGTCTTGAGCTTCATCTACGTGGGCATCTACTGGAACAACCACCATCACTTGCTGCACGCTTGCGAGGAAGTTTCGGGACCAATCCTCTGGGCAAACCTCCATCTGCTGTTCTGGCTTTCGCTGGCCCCTTTCGCGACCAGATGGGTCGGCGAGAATTACAATGCCCCGTGGCCGATAGCGCTCTACGGTCTGATGCTGCTCTTTGCCGGGCTGGCGTACTTTATCCTGACAAAGGCCCTCATCGCGCATCACGGTGCATCGTCACGGCTGGCGGCCTCGATTGGTAAAGACCGAAAAGGTCTCGCCAGCGTGATCATTTATCTGATTGCGATTCCTCTAGCGTTCGTTTGGCCCAAGGTCGCATACGGCTGCTACATTCTTGTCGCCGTGATGTGGCTCGTGCCCGACCGGCGAATCGAAAAGGCTGCGCCGCATCGCACCCCCGGATAGACAGTTCCATGCGATCCCGGCTATCATCGGGAGATAAGGAGAATCACGTCTGTGTTCTTTCGATCAAGTTTTCGTTGCGTGATCCCAATAATTTTAGCTGCGGCTCCCGCGGTGGTCTTTGCCCAGTGGCTGGACTATCCGACTCCCGAAGTGCCGCGGACGCCGGATGGCAAGCCCGATCTCGCCGCCCCGGCTCCGCGCACCGTCGATGGAAAACCCGACTTCTCCGGAATGTGGGGATGGGAAAACAGGTACAACTGCGGCGCCAAGTGCAACGATACCCAGATCTCGCGCGAGTTTATCAACATCGCTTCGACGCTGAAGACTTCCGTGCCTTACCAGCCGTGGGCGGCGGAACTGGTGAAGAAGCGAAGCGTCGAGCAGGGGCTGGATCCCAACGTTCATTGCATGCCGCGCGGGGCTCCGCGAATCTGGACCGACGATTACTACAAGCGAGTTTTCCAAGTCCCGGGCCGCGTGCTCATCCTGACCGAGCGCAACATCCAGTACCGGCAGATCTTCCTGGATGGGCGGCTCCTCCCGGACGATCCCAATCCCACTTGGAACGGATATTCGACGGGGCATTGGGAAGGGGACACGCTGGTAATAGAGACCAACGGTTTCCGCGACGATCTTTGGTTGGATGCCGCGGGAAATCCCCTAACCGAGCGCGGCAAAACGGTCGAAAGAATCCGGCGGCCCAGCTTCGGGACGCTCGAAATCGAGATCACGATCGACGATCCTAAGGCCTACACCGCGCCGTGGACGATAACGCTCCACCAGCCTCTGGTGCTCGACAGCGAACTCCTCGATTACTACTGCCTGGAGAACGAAAAAGACTCGGTGCACATGCAGAAGCAGGCCCCGATCGGTACTCCGCGGTAGCCGCGCTGTATACTGGAGCATTCTCATGGACGCTCCCGGCATCGACATCGCCCAGAGAATCGATCGCAGCCGGGTGGGCGCCTTTCAGTGGACCGTCTTCATCCTCTGCGGGCTGTGTCTGTTCATGGACGGCTTCGATACGCAGGCCATCGCCTATGTCGGGCCAACGTTATCCCGTGAATGGAAAATTCCGGCCGCGTCCCTGGGCGGCGTGTTCAGCGCAGCTCCCTTCGGCGTGCTGATCGGATCTTTGATGTTCAGCATGCTCGCCGACAAGATCGGCCGGCGCCCGGTGCTGATCGGAGTTACGCTTTACTACGCGGTTTTCACCTTGCTGACGACGCAGGCTTCATCGGTGAGCCAGTTGTTGATCATCCGGTTCGTCGCCGGCGTGGGATTGGGCGGCATCATGCCCAACGCTGTGTCGCTGGTGGGGGAATATAGCCCGAGGCGCGCGCGCGTCACCGTGATGATGGTAGTGGGCAATTGCTTCTCGGCGGGCGCGGCGCTGGGAGGATTTCTCGCCGCGCAGCTTATTCAGAGCTACGGCTGGCGCTCGGTGTTCTATTTCGGCGGAACGATTCCACTGGCGGTTGCGGCAGCGATGTTGTTCGCGCTACCGGAATCGCTGCAATTTCTCGCCGTCCGTGAGCGAGGCCGCCATAAGATCGGACCCTGGCTGCAACGCATCGATCCATCGGTGGTCCTCAGCGAATCGACTCGGTATATCGCTCCCGAGCAAGCCCACAGCAAGGGCGTCCCATGGATTCATCTGTTCCGCGATGGCCGCGCTCGAGGCACAGTGATGATCTGGATCGTGAACTTCATGAATCTGCTCAATCTCTATTTCCTGACGCTGTGGCTGCCGACTGTCGTAGCCGATATCGGCTACTCCGCGCCCGTCGCGGTACGAGTCGGCGCGACGTTGCAGTTGGCGGGAGTGATCGGAGCGTTCCTGCAGGGCTGGTGCGTCCAGCGGCTCGGCTTCGTTCCCGTGTTGGCCACGGGCTTTGCGCTCGCGTCGCTGAATATTGCGCTGATCGGGTATCCCGGCATTGCACTCGGGTTGCTGGTGGTGGTCGTTTCCCTCGCCGGACTGGGCGTGGTAGGAGGACAGTCGGGGGTGAATGCGTTTTCCGCAACGTTTTATCCGACGGAATTGCGAGCCACGGGAGTGGGTGCGGGCCTGGGCGTCGGGCGGGTGGGAGCGATCATTGGGCCTTACCTCGGCGGACAGCTATTGGCCATGCACTGGTCGCACCAGCAGTTGTTCCTGGCGTCGGCGATTCCCGCTCTCATCTCCGCCGTGGTGATGGCGGGAATGCATTGGGTGGAGAAACCCGAAGCGGTCGCGGCAGCAGCCGGAGAAGCGCTGGCGCACTGACCGTGAAGCGGCTCGGTCAACGATTGACCGGGCCGGGCACGCCCGGAATCGAGGTCTGCTAGTTTTCCGTGGCGAGGTTGCCGCGAGCGTCGAGCTTTAATCCGACTCCGTCAAACCCGCCCGGACCGGGCCGGCGGAGCCCATCGCGAGTAGAACCAATTCGGCATCGAGTGGAGGCCCGGATCGCGTGTTGTAAGATGAGGCAGTGCTGCGCTACCACATCGCTTACCACATGCCGAAAGGCCATGATCGCATGGTGGTCGCCGAGGCGCTCGATTTCCCGGGCGTCTGCAGCCAGGGATTCGATCTTGCGGACGCGCGGGAGATGATCGCGAGCGCGCTGGCAGACATGGCGCTGATCCTTCTGGAGGAAGGTAAACCTCTGCCCGCGCCGGATCCGGATGCCGCAAGCGGCGACGCAGATCTGATCGAAATCCTGCCTCTTACGGTAGAAGTCGGCGCGTCACGGCTGTGAAGCGCCACCAACTTCTGGATCATTTGAAGCGGTGCGGTTGCCAGCTTCACCGCGAGGGTACGCGTCATTCGATCTACGTCAACCCGGCGAACGGAGCGAAGGCTCCCGTGCCTCGCCATGCCGAGATCGATAACCGCTTGGCGGTGAAGATTTGCCGCGAGTTGATAATCCCGCCGATTGGGAAGTAGGCGGCTAGCTACTTTCCCACTTAAAATTCCGCGCCGAAGCCCCTTGTTTTCATAACGCGTCCGCGCCCCGGCTTGTCGGATCGACCGCGGCCCTGCTCGCCGAGAGACCAGCGACCAGACAGCGCCGAACCGCTGCCGCAATC
>DATDGT010000233.1:0-47709 GCA_036521975.1 Bryobacteraceae bacterium | reverse complement strand
CAGACGCTCAAAAACGCCGAAGGCACTTACTTTGGATCAAGCTGAAGCGCCATGCGTGCGCCTCGGCTCAAACCGGGGTTATCTCCTGAGTTTTCATTGCCACCTGGACGTTCAAACGGCTAATTCGGACGCGAGTGATATCGCGGACACCCTGGACAACCGCATTCGCAAGGTATCCTCCACGGGCACAATCAGCACGATTGCGGGAGGCTCTTCCGGTGCGCTGGGCGACGGAGGTCCGGCGACAAGCGCCGGTCTTTCGCAACCGCAGGCACTGGCTCTAGACGGCGCTGGAAACCTCTTCGTCGCCGATACAGGCCACAATCGCGTTCGAATGATTGCTCCCAACGGAACCATCACGACCGTTGCGGGAGACGGAATCAGTTGCGCTGCTTCCGGTGTATGCGCAGCCGCCGTCTTTGGCGACGGAGGTCCGGCCGTTAGCGCCGCCGTAACCGCACCGGTCGCCATCGCTGTGGATACGATGGGCGACTTGTACATAGCGGATCCCGTGGGCTTAGTCCGCGAAGTAAAGAGTGGCATCATTCAGACGATAGCCGGCACAGGAGGCGACTTTTACTATGGTGACGGAGGGCTGGCCACCGCAGCCGGCCTTTACCTGAAGCCTCAGGGCTTGGCCGTCGATAGCGCTGGTACGATTTACATCTCCGACACGGCCCACTACGTCGTGCGAGCCGTTACTCCCGACGGCAAAATCAACACCATCGCGGGGGACTACGCGGCGACCGTGGCGGCGCTTAAGGCGGATGAGCTTCCCGCCATTGCAGCAAACACACCTGCCCTCAGCGCGCTTATGCTTCCGTATGCTTTGGCGATTGGCCCAACTGGGAACATCTACGTCGCATCCTTGAGCGTCACCGTTTTGGCTCTCACTCGAGGCTCAGGCTCTGTTTTTCCGGCGCCCGCGATTGCGACTGATTTGGGTGTGGCTGCATTTGAAGCCAGCAGCTTCGGGGGCGGCCCCCTCGGCCCGGTCGCACTTGGTGGCTGGATCGAGATCTATGGAAATTACCTGGCGGCAGATACGCGAACCTGGGCCGCCCCCGACTTTAACGGGTCAAACGCTCCAACGGTATTGGATGGAACGTCAGTGACAATCGGCGGCCAGCCGGCGTATATCAGCTACATCAGTCCTGGGCAGGTGAATGCTCAGGCGCCCACCGGCATCGGTACGGGCCCACAACCGCTGGTGATTTCCACGGCCCACGGAACCAGCGTCACGTACGCTGTGACCGTGGACGCGGAGGTACTCGGGTTGCTCGCGCCCCCCGCATTCTACCTCGGCGGTACTCAGTACGGAGTAGCTCTCTTCCCGGACGGCGTGACCTACGCTCTCCCGGCCGGCGCCATTGCGGGCGTGCCAAGCCGGCCCGCCGAACCAAGCGATACGCTGACATTTTACGGGATCGGATTCGGGCCGACTTCGCCGAATATTTCGGCCGGCGAGATCACGCCGTCCGTCAATTCCCTTGCGGAAAAACTTACGGTTTCATTCGTAACTGCAGACGGGCCCGCCGGAACGGTGCTGTACGCCGGCCTGGCGCCAGGCATTGTGGGGCTCTATCAATTCGACGTAGTGGTCCCAAGCCTTCCAGCGGCTGGCGCCCAATACGTGTTCTTCAACCTGGCTGGGGTGGGGCAAGCGCGCGTAATCATCGCTACAAAATAGCGAGCGAAGGGACCTTTCCGTCTGCTCGGAACGCCAGGCCTACCAGACACCGTGGTATCAGCACACCGTACGGCGGCCTTCGATTTTGTGAGCAATCTCAGCAGTCGGTTACGCTATACAAATCGGGTGAGGCAAAGAACGTCGGAGGCGATGCGCTTCCTCACGTACGTGAGGGAACATTGCGCCACTTACGACCCGAACCTTCCCGCTTGGATAATTGATTCACATCGAGGAGCCCACATGAGCACGAAAACATCGATTCTATTCGCAGCAGTCTTCTCGGCCGCGACTTCGATTTACGCGCAGTCGAGCATTTTGGGAACGAACCTGATCGTCAACGGCAATGCGGAATCGGGGCCTGCCGCGTCGAGCTTTTCGACCCTGGTCAGCACCATTCCCGGCTGGACGGTCACGGGCAGCATCAACGTGCTGCCGTATAACCTAACCGGGCAACTTCAACTAACAGATCCCGCCCCGCCGGATCACGGCTTTCAATATTTCGCGCAAATCGCCGGCGCCAACGCCCCCGCAACGCTCACACAGAACATCGATGTTTCCTCGGGCGCATCGATGATCGCCACGGGCAACATAAAATTTACGGCTGCGGCATACCTCGGGGACACGACGGGCGGCAGCGGCTCGGCTCAAATGTCTGTAGCTTTTAAAAACAGTGCTGGACAGACCTTCAGCACGCCGGTCGTGGGGCCTTTGAATGGGATTATAGGCCTCCGCTTACAGCAGCAAATCGGCCTCGTGCCGGTAGGTACAGTTACCATTACCGTAACGTTGACCCTGGCCGGCTATGAGGCAGCCGCCGACAGCCTTTCGCTGGTTCTAACCACGTTAGGAACCAATCCGAGTTCCGTGCTCGGCACGAATCTCGCGCTCAACGGAAACGCCGAAGCCGCCTCCGGCCAGCCCTATCCCACCCAGGCACTCTATATTCCTGATTGGTCAAGCGACTACGTCACGGTCACGCCCTACGGAGGGGCGAATTGGATCTCGACTTCCGATGAGGGGCCGGCAGACCGGGGAGTGAATCTCTTCGCCGGAGGCGGTGGAGGTAGATCCACGATGTATCAGTACATCGATGTATCGCCCGCGGCGGCCTTGATCGATTCCGGCCAAGTGACTTATGAGGCATCAGCGTGGCTTGGCAGCATCAATGGAGTCGACCCGACGCTCACCTATGTCTTCTCCAATTGGTCCGGCCAGCAGTTGGCGGCTACCGGGACGCTGCCCGACCCCAATCACTCCTATCCGGGCGTGGCCGAAACCTCCCAGTCCGGCACGCTTCCCTCAGGGACGCGCGTGGTCTATATCCAAGTAACCTTTCCCGTCCAGTCCTTGGCCGACGACATCAATCTCACCCTCACGGCGCCGGGCGGGCCGCCCACCATCTTTTCCTCCGTCGGCCTAGGAATCGATAGCGCCAGCGCATTCGGAGGTTTTGCCGCCATCGCGCCGGGAACGTGGATCGAGATCTACGGCTCCTTTCTGACCTCCTCGCCACTCCGCAACAACTGTGGCGGAGGCATTCAAGGCTCGTGCTGGGCCGGATCCGACTTCAACAACGGCGTCGCTCCCACGTCGCTCGACGGCGTGAGCGTCTCCATCGGAGGAAAAGCCGCCTATATCGACTACACCAGCCCCACTCAAGTCAACGCGCTGGTTCCCTCCAATGCGCCAGTCGGCCCCTCCATGGTCACGGTGACTAACGCCAATGGCATGAGCGAGCCCTTCCCGATCTATATCAACCAAACCCAGCCCGGCCTGCTCGCGCCTCCCGGCAGCTTCGTCATCAACAACAAGCAGTACGTGGCCGGTATCCTGTCCGACGGCAGTTTCGCGCTGCCCGCAAACGCCATCCCCGGCGTGGCGTCGCGTCCCGCCAATCCGGGAGAAACCGTGATCTTCTACGGCGTCGGCTTTGGTCCTACGCTCCCCAATTTTCCCGCGGGAACGGTCGTGACGGGGCAAAACGAATTGGCGACGCCGATCCAGTTCCTGTTCAACACGACATCGGTAACACCAGCATATTGGGGTCTGGCTCCGAACTACACCGGCCTCTATCAATTCAACGTCGTGGCGCCCAATGTCTCGACCAACAATGCTCTGCCGCTCTCCTTTAGTCTCGGCGGAGTGAAGGGAACCCAGACGCTTTATATCGCGGTGAATTGAGGCAGGGTGGCCGCGGTGACCTTAACGTCTGCCCACAGGCATACCCGCACGAGGGGAAAGGGGGCTCTGCTCGAAATAAGCCCCGATTTTTTGAGCAATCTCCGCCGTCAGTTACGCTATACAAATCGGGTGAGGCGAAGGACGCCGGACGCGATGCGCTTCCTCACGTATGTTAGGGAACATTGCGCCACTTACGGCCCGCACCTTCCCGTTTGGATAATTGATTCTCATCGAGGAGCGCACATGAGCACAAAATCATCGATTCTGTTTGCAGCGGTCCTATCGGCCGCGACGTCGATTTACGCGCAGTCGAGCATTTTGGGAACGAATCTGATCGTTAACGGCAACGCCGAGGCCGGAACGGCCGGAACGGCCACAACGACGCCAACAAGCATCCCGGGTTGGACGCAAATGACCAGAAACGTTAACGTGCTTCTGTACGGCGCAGCCGGCGGCGTGCTGCTCACCGATCCCGCGCCGCCCGATCATGGGTTTCAATATTTCGCCGGAGATCCCGATCAGTCTCCTTCGGCGATTACGCAAACCATCGACGTCTCTTCCGGCGCTTCGATTATCAGCGGCGGGAACGTAAAGTACACAGCTTCGGCTTACCTCCGGGATGCGGTCGGCGTGCAAGTCGTCGTGGCTTTCCAGAACGCCGGTGGGCAACAATTCAGCAGCGCTACGCTCGGTCCCGGAGGCTTCAACGGGACGGGCATGTCTTTGCAGCAGCAAATCGGGCTCGTGCCCGCCGGCACGATGCGAATCACAGTGACGTTGAGCCTGGGTAACGCGAGCGGATTCGCCGACAGTCTCTCGCTGGTATTGAGCATGCTCGGAACAACGCCCGGCTCCGTGTTGGGAACTGATCTGGTCGTCAACGGCGGAGCCGAAGCCGGCCCAAGCGCCCCAAATACCTCAACCACGCTCTACGTGCCCGGCTGGTCCACCACGGACGGCGCTTCCGTTTGCCCCTACGGCGGTACCGGGTGGATTCAGCTCACCGATCCGGGTCCGGCGGATCGGGGTGTGAGCCTCTTCTGCGGAGGTCCGGGAAACACGACCATGTACCAGGATCTCGACGTCTCCCCCGCCGGGGCTTTGATCGATTCCGCCCAGGTGACCTATGAAATCTCGGCGTGGCTCGGCTCGGCTGGCAGCGGAAACCCGAGCCCGACACTCACCTACCTTTTCTTTGACTGGTCGGGCAACCAGCTTGCACCGACCGCGAACTTGGGCCCCGTCAACCACTCGGGCGCAGGTTTGTTCGAGAGCTCCGATGCCGGTGCGCTTCCTCCCGGCACGCGCCGTGTCCGCATCTCGGTGTTCTTTCCGAACGCGTTTTATGCCGCCGATGACATCAACTTCACTCTCTCGGCGCCCAGCGGGCCGCCCACCATCTTTTCCTCCGGCGGCCTGGGAATCGATAGCGCCAGCGCATTCGGAGGTTTTGCCGCCATCGCGCCGGGAACGTGGATCGAAATCTACGGCTCCTTTCTGACCTCCTCGCCGCTGCGCAACAACTGCGGCGGTGGCATTCAGGGCTCGTGCTGGCCGGATCCGATTTCAACAACGGCATCGCTCCCACGTCGCTCGATGGCGTCAGCGTCTCCGTCGGAGGACAAGCCGCGTATATCGATTACACCAGCCCCACTCAGGTCAACGCGCTGGTCCCTTCCAACGCGCCGGTTGGCCCCTCCATGGTCACCGTGACCAACGGCAACGGCATGAGCGAGCCCTTCCCCATCTATATCGAGCAAACCGAACCAGGGCTGCTCGCGCCTCCCGGGAGCTTCGTCATAAACAAAAAACAGTACGTGGCCGGTATTTTGTCCGACGGCAGTTTTGCGCTGCCCGCAAACGCAATCCCCGGCGTGGCGTCGCGCCCCGCCAACCCCGGAGAGACCGTCGTCTTCTACGGCATCGGCTTTGGCCCCACGCTTCCCGATTTTACGGCGGGAACGGTCGTCACGCAGCAGAACGAACTCGCCACGCCCATCCAGTTTCTGTTCAACACGACGTCGGTAACGCCCGGCTACTGGGGGCTAGCTCCCAACTACACGGGTCTATATCAGTTCAACGTCGTGGTTCCCAATGTCGCCGCCAACAATGCTCTGCCGTTGTCTTTCAATCTCGGCGGAGTGAAGGGAACCCAAACGCTCTACATCGCCGTGAATTAGCCAACAGGAGGAAACGCCATGCACAACCATTTCGCATTTCGCCGCCGGCGAGCAAATCCGGCCGCCGCGTTCGCCGCTTTCGCGCTTGCGATCGCCGGCGCCGTTGCGCCCGCGGCACTCGCGCAGGACATATCGCAAAGCGCCGTCGATAACGCGCACAATTTCTTGAGGACCAGGGATCACGGCAGCGATATCCTCGGCTTTCTCCACTACACATCCGACTATCATGGGCACGAGTTCCGGCGACTGGCAGCCCTGGGCGGTGGCGGTTTCGAGCTCGTATATCGGTTCCACTGGAACGACGAAGACTTCACCGACGCCGCCTTCGTCTGCGATTCCCGAGGGAACGTCAACGACATCAGGATTGTTTCGACCACCGCGATCCTGAACCAGCCGTTCTTCTTCGCCAACGCCGCAATTCAGGTATTGGGAAATCTGGTGATCGAGGCGGCGAAGGACAAATTGAGCCCGGCTGAGCGAAAGGTGGTACAGACGATGGTGGACAATGCGGACGCCAAAGCCCTGCTGCTTTGGCGAATGAGATTTCAGAGGTTTTGGGGAGGATAGATGAGTGCTGCCGCGTCGCCCACGTCTCCTCAAGGCGTGCGGACGCCGAAATCAGCGATCAGCCATCAGTCGTCAGCTTTCAGCCCTCAGCGTGGCCGTCGCGTCCATTGCCAGATTCCCGTTTTCGGTTTTCGCCCACAGGCGGATGGTATCCCCGTCGGGCTTCCCGCAAATCCGGAATGGAGCGGTATCGAACAGCGGACTGACCGCGCGGAAAGAAAACTTCGCGACGTCCGCTTCAGGCAGATTGCATCGCAGCAGATCCAAAAGCAAGGTGGCGATCAGCGGACCGTGTACTACCAGGCCCGGATAGCCCTCCACGTTGGTGGCAAAGCGGCGGTCGTAATGGATGCGATGCGAGTTGAAGGTCAGCGCCGAATAGCGGAACAGAAGCACGTCGCCGGGGCGGATTTCGCGCTCCCAGTCTTCCCCGCCCGGTGCGGCAGGCGGCGGCACAGCGCCTGCGGCATCACGATAGACGCTCACGGAATCGCGATAGACGCGCGCGGAATCGCGGTAAACAATATCCTGCTCCTCCGTTAACGCCACGCCCTCTTCGTTGCGGATTTCGTGGTGCACAGTGACGAAGACCAGCGCTCCGCTTCGGCCCTGCTTGAGGATTACATCCTCGATTCGCGAAGTGCGCGTGACGCGGTCGCCGATTCGCAACGGCCGGTGAAATTCGAATCGTCCTCCCGCCCACATACGATGCGCGAGTGGAACGGGCGGCAAAAAGCCTCCACGCCTGGCGTGACCGTCGGGCGCGAGGTCGCTGAGCCGGTGCCGCGGCAGAAAATAGAGCCAGTGCCACAGAGGCGGCAGATCGCCGTTCCTCGGCTCCGGGTCCGAGCGGTCCAAAGTGGCCGCCAGCAGCGCGGCTTGCGCCGGCGTTATTTCATCGGCGGCGCTCTCCTCGCGCCCGATCCATTCCCGTAGGTGTACGATATCCATTTGTGCAGTTTTCAGTTCTCAGTCTTCAGTTTCGCAACCGGCCTGAACCATCTGGAACTGATAACTGACAACTGATAACTGATAACTGAGATAACTATGCCTCATCCAACCCTCGGCTTCATCGGCGTCGGCAGAATGGGCGGCCGCATGGCGCGCCGCCTGATTCAAGCGGGTTACCCGCTCGCCATTTACGACACCAGCGACGCGGCCATTGCGCCGTTTTTGGAAATGGGCGCGACGCGCCTCCACTCGCCCGCGGAGGTTGGCTCGGCGGCCGAGACCGTGGTGGTCTGTCTGCCCACCCCTCCTGTAGTGCATTCGGTGGCGCTTGGCCCTCAGGGAGTGCACGAGGGAAGCCGCGTCAAAATCTTTATTGACATGGGCACCACCGGCGCGGTTTACGCCAAACGCGTGGCCGAAGGATTGGGGGCCAAAGGCATCGCTGCCGTCGATGCTCCCGTGAGCGGCGGGTTGGCGGGAGCTGAGCGTGGCACCTTGGCCGTCATGGTTTCCTGCTCCCAGGAAATCTTCGATCGCGTCGCGCCGGTCCTGGAAAATCTCGGGAAGGTTTTCTTTGTAGGCCGCGAGCCCGGTCAAGGCCAGACCATGAAGCTGCTGAACAACTTGCTTTCCGCTACGGCCATGGCCATCTCCACCGAAGCGTTGGTGTTGGGCGTGAAGGCCGGACTCGACGCGAATCAAATCATCGAAGTCATCAATGCCGGCACGGGCCGCAACAGCGCTACCGCCGATAAGATCCCGCGCTTCGTCATCCCCCGCACGTTCGCGGTCGGCTTCGCCATCGGGCTTTTGAACAAAGACGTCCGGCTGTGCATGGAAGAAGCCGAAGCGCTCGGCGTGCCGATGGTGGTGGGAAGCGCGGTGAAGCAACTGCTCGCGATTACCTCGGGAAGCGAGGGCTTCGACGCCGACATGTCGGAGATCGTTAAGCCTCTGGAGCAATGGGCGCGCGTGCGGGTGGGCGGCCAGGCGGCGGGTCAAGGGACGGATTAACCGCAATCAGTTGTCAGTTTTCAGTCTTCAGTTTCGCAGCCGGCCTCGACCATCCGAAACTGAGAACTGACAACTGATAACTGAGAACTGCACAAAAGGAGACTAGTGGAAAAATCAATGTTCGAGAAAGGCCTGAGCATCCGGCGCGATGTGCTGGGCGCCGAATTCGTGGATAATGCGTTCGCGACAGCGGACGATTTCAACCGGCCCCTGCAGGAGTTGGTCACGCAATATTGCTGGGGGGAGATTTGGGGCCGTCCCGGCCTTGACCGCAAAACACGCAGCTTGCTGAATCTGGCGATGCTCTCCGCGTTGAACCGTCCGCACGAAATCAAAATGCACGTCCGGGGCGCGTTAAAGAATGGAGTGACGAAGGAAGAAATCAAGGAAGTGTTTCTTCAAGTCGCTATTTATTGCGGTGTGCCCGCGGCCGTCGATAGCTTCCGTGTCGCGAGAGAAGTTTTTAAGGAAATCGGCGTGTAAGCGCACAGCGAATGCGTTGTGCGCGTTAAAGACAAAAGCGCACAGTGAATACGTTGTGCGCGCTAAAGACAAAAGCGCACAGTGAATGCGTTGTGCGCGCTAAGACAAAGACCCCCTGGCGTCTTCATATCCCTGCGCGAGCCACCGGTCGATGTTGTCCCGCTTCCAGGTGAGTGCATCGCGCATGCCGCCCAGCCGCTTGCTCGGCTGTATCATAGCGAGGCATATTTTAGGAGGCAGGGGCGGGTGCGCTCCGAAGACTCGGCGAAACGCCCGCACTGGCGGTCTCAGCCACCACGAAGGGATTTCCGGCAGCGCGTGCAACGCCACAATTTCCGTGGCGCCCAACTCAACGGCGGCCCACACGGGAAGCGGGTTCAAGAGACCGCCGTCGGCGTACCACCGTCCTTCGATTCGCACGGGCGCAAACACTAATGGCACGGCGCACGATGCCGCCAGATGCCGCCAGCTCACTGCGGAACCGCGAAAGAGCCTCGGTTTCATCCGCCACAGGTCCGTCGCCACCAGCGCGAAATCGATTTGTGGCGGATAGTTGACGGTCAGATGGCGCAGATTCGAGGAAAGCTCCCGCAGGCTGGTTTCGCGGCGCCACAATTCGCACAGCTCGCGCGCGGCGACCCCGCCGGCGATCGCGTATCCATTGAGCGCTCCCACCGAAGCGCCCACAATCAGGTCCGGCGAAAACTCCCCCTCCAGCGCCGCCCACGCCCCCGCCTGCCAGGCTCCAAAGAACCCTCCCCCGGAAAGCGCCAGTGCGCGCATTACAATAAGATCCTAACTTAACGGCCGCGCTCACACCTACCCCGCGGTCACTGCCGGGAGTACGAAGCCGGTGCGCGACATAGAAATGGAAACAGCAGCGCCCCATGGCTGAGCCGCGACCAGAGGGAGCGGTTACCGGAGAGGCCCCGGCGCCTCGACCGCTTCCTGTGGTCCCTGCTCAGCGGGGCCTCCGGACAACACGCGGGACGACACCGGACGAGACCGGCCGTAAGCATTTGAAAAATCGTGCGGTCTCGCCGCGACTCCCCCTGGGATTCAGGTTTTAGTACTATATCTTATCGGCCTCAGAATACAGCCGACCATAACGGGTATGCCAAATCCAATTTTGGGTTGAATCTCCAGATGTCCAAACTCTTAGGGCGGGCACAAGGCCTGCCTTTATCCGATCAGATCAGGGCCACACGGGGGAAAAATGAGGGCGCAGGTCGAAAGCTGCGGCAAGCGTTTGGCAAGAATGGTTCTGGTGGCCGGGTTGGCAATTCTTTTCGCGCCGCCAGCGTCGCGGGCGCAGACGACGGCGGTGACCTTTGCCGGTCTGCCGGCCACGGTAGGTTATGGGCTGCAAAATCCCGACGGCGTCGCAGTGGATGGGGCGGGCAACGTTTACATTACAGAAAATTCCAGTAGTTTCAGCGGCGTCATCGAGGTTCCGGCGGGCTGTGCCAGTAGCGCCTGCCAGGTCACCCTGTATACCAGCAGTTACCCTGACGTGACGGCCGTTGCCGTCGATAAGCCCGGGGACGTGTTTATTTACGCCCAGACGGCAAATCTGAACCCCGGATATCAGGTGGTTGAGATTCCCGCGGGCTGCGCCAATTCGAGCTGCCAGGTGGTCGTGGGCGGCAGCAGCAATTATATTTACCAGGGTTATTCTCTGGCCGTGGATGCTGCCGGCGACCTGTTCATCGGTTATACCTACTCTGAAGCGATTTATGAAGTTCCGGCGAGCTGCATCGCTTCCGGTACGCAATCCTGCTGGCAAGCGATCACCCCACAATACGGCATACCGCAGCTCATTCAAGTGGTTGTGGATGCCGCGGGCGACGTTTTTTTTGCCAGCAACCAGGCGAACAACCATTATGTAGGCGAGGTTCCGGCGGGCTGTGCCGGCGTCGCCTGCCAAGTCATCCTTTGGAGCGACCCCAGTTCACTCACCGCGATCGGAGGCGTAGGAGTCGATACCGCCGGCAATGTTTTCTTTGACTACGAACATAATGCTCAACCCGGATCGCTGCTGGAGATACCCGGGCACCAGATATCCGCAGGTTGCACGAGCACCAGCAGCAGCATTTGCACGACCACGACCCTGTTTAGCGGGTTGGGCTTTCCCACAAACGGCCCAGGCAACCAGTTCGCGTTCGATACCTTCGGCGACATATTTGTCACCGACACATCGAACAGCCGCGTGGTCGAGCTCGAGCGCTTCGCGCCTGGTTTTGGTTTCGTGAATGTCGGCTCGAATAGCACGCTTACGCTGACCTACAATATCAATGACACTGTCACCTTGGCCGCGAGTCCCAAGGTGGTGACACAAGGCGGGTCGAACCTTGATTTCACCTTGAGCAGTACGACTTTGCCGACGTGCACGGGGAGGCAGACCGCGCCGGCGACATGCACGGTTACGGTGCAATTTTCCCCTATCGTACCGGGACTGCGCCAGGGCGCAGTCCTTCTCTATGACAACTCCAACAACCTACTGGTCACCATGTTGATTCGCGGCATCGGGACAGGGTCACAACTGGTGTTTCCGGGCGCACAACAAATAACCGTCAGCCAAACCGGGGGTCCCTCCGGAGTCGCCACCGATGCGGCTGGAGACGTTTACTTTTCGAATACGGCGTCTGGCATCGTGTCCATGATTCCGGCGGGTTGTTCCAGCAGTTCGTGCTACCAGTCGTTAGGTGGCGGGTTCTCGTCTCCTTTGGAGCTGACCGTCGATGGGGCGGGCAACATTTATGTTCCTGATTTGAGTAATAACCAGGTGTATCTGATTCCTCCGGGTTGTGGTTCCTTTTCCTGCCAGACTAAGGTGGGCAACGGGTTCGGCGGCCCGGCGGCTGTGGCACTCGATGGTGCGGGAGACATTTTCGTCGCCGAGAACACGTACTCAGACGTCGCCGAAGTACGCGTGGCCGGTCCCCAAACCACAAGGGGCAGCCTTACGCAGCCACCGCTTGGTGTAGCGCTCGATAACTTCGGCGATGTCTTTATTGCGGATCAAAACGGCGGATTTGTGGAGGTGCCCAGCGTGGGAGCCCAGTCCCAATTTGCCTCCCAATTTGCCTCCTCGTCGAACTACGGGAGTTCCGTGGCAACAGATGCGGCGGGAGATCTCTATGCGGCACAAGAGTCTGGTGTTACCGAGGTGCCCGTGAGTTGCGGATCCAGCGCTTGTGACGTTCGAGTGGGTAACGGTGGATATCAATTTGTAAGCGGGGTGGCGCTTGACTACGCCGGGGATGTGTACATTGCGGACAAAAACGCCGGGGCCTTGTACGAGGTGCAGCGCTCGCAGCCGCCGGCGTTGACTTTTCCTGGGACGCCGGTCAATACCACGAGCAGCCCAATGACCGTGGCCGTGCAGAATATCGGCAATCAACCGCTGACGTTTACCAGCTTCTCTGTGGGCGGCAACGCGAGCTTCAATGTAGATAAGGGCACAACTACATGTTCGACAACGGCGGCGCTCGCGCCGGGCGGCGTCTGCAACATCGGGGTGGAGTTCACGCCGAGCTCGGTCGGCTCATTCACCGGAACGCTGACCATCGCCGATAATACGCTCAATGGCAGCGGCGTGACCCAGTCCGTCCCGCTGTCTGGTACCGGCCCGACGAATCCGACGGTAACGGTAGCCGTCATAACCACCACGTACGGCTCCGCCGCAGCAGTGACGGCCAGCGCCACATTCACTGGCAGTAACGGGGTGGCGCCAAGCGGGACGGTCACCTTCTCAGCGGCAACCGGCACATTCTCGGCCGCCACTTGCACGCCCAGCGGCGCCGTGCTTTCCTGCGCGAGCACCTACACGCCCGGCGGTACCCTGGCGGCGAACACCTACGCGGGCTACATCGGCGCCAGTATTTCGGCGGCCGGCAGCTATAACGCCGCTTCCGGCACAGCGACCCTCACGGTCAATCGCGCGACAGCCACGGTGACGCTAAGCAATCTGACGGTGACCTATAACGGCTCGGCGCAGTCGCCCACGGTCACCACCGTGCCGGCGGGCCTGAGTACCAGCCTTAGCGGCGCAGCGGACACTCCGTCCCTCTGCGTGCTTGGCCGGTGCACGCCGTTACGGATTCTGGCTCGGGGCCTGGGCTGGACCAACGCGGGCAGCTATCGGGTGACGGCCACGATCACCAATCCCAACTACACCGGCTCGGCCAGCGGTACCTTCGTCATCAACCAGGCCTCGGCCACGGTGACGCTAAGCAATCTGACGGTGACCTATAACGGCTCGGCGCAGTCGCCCACGGTCACCACCGTGCCGGCGGGCTTGGGCACCAGCTTTAGCGGCGCACCGGACACCAACGCCGGCAGCTATCCGGTGACGGCTACGGTCAGCAATCCCAATTACACCGGGTCGGCCAGCGACACTTTCGTCATCAACCAGGCCTCGGCCACGGTGACGCTAAGCAATCTGACCGTGACCTACAACGGCTCGCCCCAGTCGCCCACCGTCACCACGATGCCGGCGGGCTTGAGCATCATCCTTGCCGGGGCGACCGACACTAACGCCGGCAGCTATGCGGTGACGGCCACGGTCACCAATACCAACTACACCGGGTCGGCTAGCGGCACGTTCGTCATCAACCAGGCGGCGGCCATGGTGACGCTAAGCAATATGACGGCGACCTACAACGCCTCGCCGCAGTCGCCTACGGTCACCACGGTGCCGGCGGGCTTGACCACCAGCCTTACCGGAGCGTCGGACACCAACGCCGGCAGCTATCCGGTGACGGCCACGATCACCAATGCCAACTACACCGGCTCGGCCAGCGGCACCTTCGTCATCAACAAGGCAACAGCCACGGTGACGTTAAGCAATCTGACGGTGACCTATACTGGCTCGCCCCAGTCGCCCACGGTCACCACGGTGCCGGCGGGCTTGACCACGAGTTTTACCGGAGCACCGGACACTAACGCCGGCAGCTATCCGGTGACGGCCACGGTCAGCAATTCCAACTACACCGGGTCGGCCAGCGACACCTTCGTCATCAACCAGGCGGCGGCCACGGTGACGCTAAGCAATCTGACGGTGACCTATACTGGCTCGCCCCAGTCGCCCACGGTCACCACGGCGCCGGCGGGCTTGACCACCAGTTTTACCGGAGCACCGGACACTAACGCCGGCAGCTATGCGGTGACGGCCACGATCACCAATCCCAACTACACCGGCTCGGCAAGTGGCACCTTCGTCATCAACCAGGCAGCAGCCACGGTGACGCTGGGCAATCTGACGGTGAGCTACACCGGCTCGCCGCAGTCGCCCACGGTCACCACGGTGCCGGCGGGCTTGACCACCAGCCTTAGCGGCGCGCCGGATACCAACGTCGGCAGCTATCCGGTGACGGCCACGATCACCAACCCCAACTACACCGGGTCGGCCAGCGGCACCTTCGTCATCAACAAGGCAACGGCCACGGTGACACTAAGCAATCTGACAGTGCCCTACAACGGCTCGCCGCAGTCGCCCACGGTCACCACGGTACCGGCGGGCTTGACCACCAGCCTTACCGGAGCGCCGGACACCAACGTCGGCAGCTATGCGGTGACGGCCACGGTCAGCAATCCCAACTACGCCGGCTCGGCCAGCGGCACCTTCGTCATCACCCAGGCAACGGCTACAGTAACGCTCGGCAATATGACGGTAACCTATAGCGGCTCGCCGCAGTCGCCCACGGTCACCACGGTGCCGGCGGGCTTGACCACCAGCCTTACCGGAGCGCCGCAGACGAACGCCGGCAGCTATGCGGTAACAGCCACGATTACCAATGCCAACTACACTGGCTCGGCCAGCGGCACTTTCGTCATCAACCCGGCAGCGGCCACGGTAACGCTCGGCAATCTGACGGTGACCTACAACGGCTCGCCGCAGTCGCCCACGGTTACCACGGTGCCGGCGGGCTTGACCACCAGCCTTACGGGAGCGCCGGACACTAATGTCGGCAGCTATGCGGTGACGGCCACGATCACCAATCCCAACTACGCCGGGTCGGCCAGCGGCACCTTCGTCATCAACAAGGGGACGGCCACCGTGGCGCTGGGCAATCTGACGGTCGGCTACACCGGCTCGCCGCAGTCGCCCACGGTCACCACAGCGCCGGCGGGCTTGACCACCAGCCTTACCGGAGCACCGGACACCAACGTCGGCAGTTATGCGGTGACGGCCACGATCACCAATCCCAACTACGCCGGCTCGGCCAGCGGGACCTTCGTCATCAATAAGGCGACGGCCACGGTAACGCTGGGCAATCTGACGGTCGGCTACACCGGCTCGCCGCAGTCGCCCACGGTCACCACAGTGCCGGCGGGCTTGAGCACCAGCCTTACCGGAGCACCGGACACCAACGTCGGCAGTTATGCGGTGACGGCCACGATCACCGATCCCAACTACGCCGGCTCGGCCAGCGGCACCTTCGTGATCAACAAGGGGACGGCCACAGTGACGCTGGGCAATCTGACGGTGACCTACACGGGCTCGTCCCAGTCGCCCACGGTCACCACGGTGCCGGCGGGCTTGACCACCAGCCTTACCGGAGCGCCGGACACCAACGTCGGCAGCTATGCGGTGACGGCCACGGTCACAAATCCCAACTACACCGGGTCGGCCAGCGGCACCTTCGTCATCAACAAGGCGGCGGCTACCGTGACGCTGGGCAATCTGACCGTGACCCACAACGGCTCTCCGCAGTCGCCCACGGTCACCACGGTGCCGGCGGGCCTGAGCTATACCCTCACCGGAGCGCCGGACACCAACCCCGGCAGTTATGCAGTGACGGCTACGGTCACCGATCCCAACTACACCGGCTCGGCGAGCGGCACTTTCGTGATCAAGTAGGCCAATACCCGCTTATTCATCACCGGCCACTCGCCGAATCCTTCGATGACTGGACAGCCGGTGACGGTCAGCTTTACCGTAACACGGTGGTGCCGGGTAGCGGGACGCCCACCGGCAATGTCTCCGTGACGGACCTGGTGGGCGATTCAGCTTGGCCCTCGGCGCCACTCCGGAGATGGTGCGCAGGGACTCGCCCTGCGGGATGGGCTGGTCGGTGATTTCATCGCGCAGTTCGGAGCCCGCCACCGCCTCCCCATCGGGCTTGGCCGATTGCCAAAAGCCCGCGATAATGCCGGCTACATGCGATCCTTGGGCCGAACCGATCCGGGGGCAAGCCACATCGCCGGAGGCTCCTGTAAGATGGAATCGAGGCGCCCGCAGGGGGGAAATGGCGGCGGCCTCGATGGGTAGTATGCCCGGGGATCTTAACACCCAGGCCGATGACGTAAAGCGCAGGCTTCTCCATAGGCGGGACGATGGCGCAATTCTAGGGGCGTCAGAGCCTCTTAAGAATAACGTAACAATACTCTTCGCTGCCGAATCACACATAGCCACAGTCGTCGGGGGTACAAGTGTATAAGGAGAGGCGATGCAAGAGATTCCTGTAGCCGAGATTCTGGATGCTAATCATGTACTGGCGACGCTGATCGCCTTCAAAAAAGGGGACTTCTCGGTCCGCCTTCCTGTGAATCAGGTGGGCTTGGCAGGCAAGATCGCCGATGTTCTGAACGATATTTTCGAGCTTAACGAAAACATGGCCAAGGAGTTGGCGCGCGTCAGCGCGGCCGTCGGTAAGCAGGGGCGCATCGGACAGCGCGCCGCTCTCCCCGCGGGCAGCGGCGGGTGGGCCTCCTGCGGCGAATCGGTTAACAGCCTTATCTCCGACCTGGTGCAGCCCTCCACGGAAATCGCGCGCGTGATCGGCGCCGTCGCCCAGGGCGACCTATCGCAACGCATGTCGCTCGAGGTGGAAGGGCGCAGCCTGCAAGGCGAGTTCATCCGCACCGCTCGTGTGGTCAACACGATGGTGGATCAGTTGAACTCCTTTGCCAGCGAGGTGACGCGGGTGGCGCGCGAGGTCGGAACGGAAGGCAAGCTCGGCGGCCAGGCGGTCGTGACGGGCGTGGCCGGCACGTGGAAGGACTTGACCGATTCGGTCAACTCCATGGCCTCGAATCTGACGAATCAGGTGCGCAATATCGCGGAAGTCACCAGCGCCGTGGCGCGAGGCGATCTGTCGCGCAAGGTGACGGTCAGCGTCCAAGGCGAGATTTTGGAGCTGAAGAACACGATCAATACGATGGTGGATCAGCTCGGCTCATTCGCGAGCGAAGTGACACGCGTGGCGCGCGAAGTGGGAACAGAAGGAAAACTCGGCGGACAAGCGGTGGTGACCGGAGTGGCGGGCACGTGGAAAGATTTGACCGACTCGGTCAACTCGATGGCCTCGAACCTCACCGCGCAGGTGCGCAACATCGCGGAAGTGACCACGGCTGTGGCTCGCGGCGACCTTTCCCGCCAGATCACGGTGGACGTGCGCGGCGAGATTCTGGAGTTGAAGAACACCATCAACACCATGGTGGATCAGCTTGGCTCGTTCGCCAGCGAAGTGACGCGCGTGGCGCGCGAAGTGGGGACCGATGGAAAGCTCGGCGGGCAAGCCGTGGTGAAGGGCGTGGGCGGCGTGTGGAAGGATCTGACCGATTCCGTCAACTTCATGGCCGGCAACTTGACGGCGCAAGTACGAAACATTGCTGAAGTGACCACCGCCGTGGCAAACGGCGAGCTTTCCCGCAAAATCACCGTGGACGTGCGTGGCGAAATTCTGGAGTTGAAAAACACCATCAACACCATGGTGGATCAGCTCAGCTCGTTTGCCAGCGAAGTGACGCGCGTGGCGAGAGAAGTGGGAACCGAAGGCGAGCTGGGCGGGCAGGCGGAAGTGAAGGGCGTGGGCGGCGTGTGGAAGGATTTGACCGATTCGGTCAATTCTATGGCCGGCAACTTGACCGCGCAAGTGCGCAACATCGCCGAAGTGACCACGGCTGTGGCCAACGGCGATCTTTCGCGCAAAATCACCGTGGACGTGCGCGGCGAAATTCTGGAGTTGAAAAACACCATCAACACCATGGTGGATCAGCTCAACGCGTTCTCGAGCGAAGTGACGCGCGTGGCGCGCGAAGTCGGAACCGAGGGCGAGTTGGGCGGGCAGGCGGTGGTGAAGGGCGTGGGCGGCGTCTGGAAGGATTTGACCGACTCGGTCAACTTCATGGCCGGGAATCTGACCGCGCAGGTCCGCAACATCGCGGAGGTGACCACGGCGGTGGCCAACGGCGATCTTTCCCGCAAGATCACGGTGGACGTGCGTGGTGAGATTCTTTCGCTCAAGAACACCATCAACACGATGGTGGATCAGCTCAGCTCGTTCGCCAGCGAAGTGACGCGCGTGGCGAGAGAAGTGGGAACCGAAGGCAAGCTGGGCGGGCAGGCCGATGTAAAGGGCGTGGGCGGCGTGTGGAAGGATTTGACCGATTCGGTCAACTCGATGGCCCGCAACCTGACCAATCAGGTGCGCAATATCGCCGAAGTGACTACGGCTGTGGCCAAGGGTGACTTGGGCCGTACGATCACCGTGGAAGTCCGGGGAGAGATTCTGGAACTGAAGAACACCATCAACACGATGGTGGATCAGCTCAGCTCGTTTGCCAGCGAAGTGACCCGCGTGGCGAGAGAGGTGGGGACCGAAGGCAAGCTCGGCGGGCAGGCCGATGTGAAGGGCGTGGCGGGAACGTGGCGCGATTTAACCGAGTCGGTCAACTCCATGGCGGGCAACTTGACCGCGCAGGTGCGCAATATCGCGGAAGTGACCACCGCGGTGGCGCGCGGCGACTTATCGCGCAAGATCACCGTGGATGTGCGTGGCGAGATTTCGGAATTGAAGAACACCATCAACACGATGGTGGATCAGCTCAACGGATTCGCCAGCGAAGTGACGCGCGTGGCCCGCGAGGTCGGCACCGACGGGCGCTTGGGTGGCCAAGCCGACGTGAAGGGCGTGGCGGGAACCTGGCGCGATTTGACCGAATCGGTCAACTCCATGGCCTCCAACCTGACCAATCAAGTGCGCAACATCGCCGAAGTCACAACGGCGGTGGCCAAGGGCGATCTGGGGCGCAAGATCACCGTCGATGCCCGCGGCGAGATTCAGGAGCTGAAGAACACCATCAACACCATGGTGGATCAGCTCAGCTCGTTTGCCAGCGAAGTGACGCGCGTGGCTCGGGAAGTGGGCACCGAAGGCAAGCTGGGCGGACAAGCCGACGTGCGCGGCGTGGCGGGAACCTGGAAGGACTTGACTGACTCGGTCAACTCCATGGCGTCGAACCTCACCAACCAGGTCCGCAACATCGCGGGCGTGACCACCGCCGTGGCCAAGGGCGATTTAACCACCAAGATCACGGTCGATGTCCGCGGCGAAATTCTGGAATTGAAGAACACCATCAACACCATGGTGGATCAGTTGAACGCGTTCGCCAGCGAAGTGACGCGCGTGGCGCGCGAGGTCGGCACGGAGGGCAAGCTGGGCGGGCAAGCCGACGTGCGCGGCGGGGCCGGAACCTGGAAGGACTTAACGGAGTCCGTCAACTCCATGGCGTCGAATCTGACCGCGCAAGTCCGCAACATCGCCGACGTGACCACGGCCGTGGCGAAAGGCGATCTATCTCGCAAGATCACGGTGGACGCGCGCGGAGAGATTCTGGCCCTGAAAGACACGATCAATACGATGGTGGATCAGCTCAGCTCCTTCGCCAGCGAAGTAACGCGCGTGGCTCGCGAAGTGGGAACCGAGGGACGGCTGGGCGGGCAAGCCGACGTGTACGGCGTGGCGGGAACGTGGAAGGACTTGACGGAGTCGGTCAACTCGATGGCCTCGAATCTCACCAATCAGGTGCGCAACATCGCGCAGGTGACTACTGCCGTGGCCATGGGCGACCTCTCACGCAAGATCACGGTGGATGTGCGCGGCGAAATTCTGGAATTAAAGAACACCGTGAACACCATGGTGGATCAGTTGAACTCCTTCGCCAGCGAAGTGACGCGCGTGGCTCGCGAAGTGGGCACGGAAGGCAAGCTGGGCGGGCAGGCCGAAGTTCGCGGCGTGGCGGGGACCTGGAAGGGCTTGACCGACAACGTCAACCTGATGGCCGCCAATCTTACCACCCAGGTCCGCGGGATCGCCAAGGTGGTGACGGCTGTGGCGAACGGCGATTTAAAACGCAAACTGGTGCTGGAAACGAAGGGAGAAATCGCGCAACTGGCCGATACCATCAACGACATGATCGACACACTCGCCACGTTCGCCGATCAGGTGACCACGGTGGCTCGAGAAGTCGGCATCGAAGGCAAATTGGGAGGGCAGGCGCGCGTACCCGGCGCGGCGGGCCTCTGGCGCAACCTCACCGACAACGTCAATCAGCTCGCCGCCAATCTGACGACGCAGGTCCGCTCCATTGCCGAAGTTTCCACGGCCGTGACCAAGGGCGATCTGACGCGCTCCATCACAGTGGAGGCGCAGGGCGAGGTGGCCAAGCTGAAAGACAACATCAATGAGATGATCGTCAACCTGGCGGAAACCACGCGCAAGAACACGGACCAGGATTGGCTGAAGACGAACATCGCGAAATTCACGCGCATGATTCAGGGCCAGCGCGACTTGCTGACGGTGGCGCAGTTGCTGCTGAGCGAGCTGGCGCCGCTGGTGAGCGCGCAACACGGCACTTTCTACATCACCGAAACCGGCATCACCGAAACCGGCGGGGGCAACGCCGTGCTGAGGTTCATGGCCGGTTACGCCTACGACCGCAACGGCAATCTTCCGGCGCAATTCGCTTTCGGCCAAGGCCTGGTAGGCGAATGCGCGCGCGCCAAGCAGAGAATTCTGGTGCGCGACGTGCCGGCCGATTACTTGAAGATCCATTCCAGTTTGGGAGACTCTTCGCCGCTGACGATCGCGGTTCTGCCGGTGCTGTTTGAAGGCGACGTGAAAGCCGTGGTCGAACTGGCCAGCTTCCATCAATTCTCCGACGTCCACATGGCGTTTCTGGATCAGCTCATGGAGTCGATCGGCATCGTGCTGAACTCCATCGCCGCCACCATGCGCACCGAGCAGCTTCTGGAGCAGAGCCAGAAGCTGGCCGAGGAGCTGCAAAAAACCAACGCGGAATTGGAAGAGAAAGCGCTGTTGCTGGCCGCGCAGAACACCGAAGTCGAGGGCAAGAACCGCGAAATCGAGCAAGCCAAGCACGCTCTGGAAGAAAAGGCCGAGCAGCTCGCCCTCACTTCCAAGTACAAGAGCGAATTCCTGGCCAATATGTCGCACGAATTGCGCACGCCTCTCAACAACCTGCTGATTCTGGCGCGCGTGCTCGCCGACAATACCGAAGGCAATTTGAGCCAAAAGCAGATCAAATTCGCCGAAACCATTCACTCCTCCGGAACCGATCTGCTCGCGCTGATCAACGACATTCTGGATCTTTCGAAGATCGAGTCCGGCAAGATGGACGTGGAAGTCGGCAACATGCGATTCGCCGAATTGGAAGATTACTGCGTCCGCACGTTCCGCCACGTGGCCGAAGGGAAGAACATCGGTCTGGCCATTTCCTGGGATCCCGAGCTGACCTCCGAAATCCTTCGAACCGACGTGAAGCGTCTGCAGCAGGTGCTGAAGAACCTGCTTTCGAACGCGCTGAAGTTCACCGAGCAAGGTGCGGTGCGATTGGAAATGCGGCGGGCCACGAGCGGGTGGAGTGCCAGCCATCCGGTGCTGAACCGGGCCAAGAGCGTCATCGCGTTCTCGGTGGTGGATACGGGCATCGGCATTGCGCAAGAAAAGCAGCGCATCATCTTCGAGGCTTTCCAGCAGGCCGACGGAACCACCAGCCGCAAGTACGGCGGCACGGGTTTGGGGCTTTCCATCAGCCGCGAGCTGGCGCGCCTGCTGGGCGGCGAAATCCGCTTGCAAAGCACCATCGGGCGTGGAAGCACGTTCACGTTGTATCTGCCGCAAGCTTATTCCTCCTCGGCGCCGAAGCTGGAAGCGGCCACGTCGGGGCTGGCGCTTCCGGTTCGCGCCGATGGACGCCCGGAAGAAGTGGATCTGATTCTCTCGCCCTCCGGCACGATGGTTCCGGCGGAGTTGGTAGAAGTACTGGCGGTGGACGACGACCGCAATCTGGTGGAGCAAGGCGATCGCGTCTTGCTGATCGTGGAAGACGATCCTACCTTCGCGCGCATCATGGTGGACGCCACGCGAGCTCGCGGATGGCGCGCTATTGTTGCCCTGCGCGCCGTCACCGCGATTTCGTTGGCCCGCGAATACCAGCCTGGATCGATCACTTTGGATCTCCGGCTGCCGGATATGAACGGATGGACGCTGCTCGACCGCCTGAAGCACGATCCGCAGACTTCGCACATTCCGGTCCACGTCATCTCGGCGCACGAAAACAACAAGCGCGGATTCGCGCTGGGCGCGGCCACTTGCATTCCTAAAGACGTGAACCAGGAATCGCTGGAAGAAATTTTCACGGCCATCGCCGGCTCCATGGATGCGCACCGGAAGACACTGCTGCTGATCGCCGAAAACGACGTCCGTCGCGGCGACATCCGCAGTTTGATGGCCGGCGACGATCTCGAAATTCTCGATGCCTCGGACCTGACCGCCGCCTCCCAGGTTCTGGCCTCGCGCCCCGTTGACGGTATTGTGCTCGATTGGGTGCTGCCGGAAGAAGCGGGAATCGAATTCATCGAAGCCGTCCAATCCGGCCAGCTAAGCAAAGACGGTCGCCACCTGAAGCAAGCCCGCTCCGATTTGCGGGTACCTCCGGTGGTGGTCTCCGGGACCACGCGGCTGACGGAGCAACAGGTCGCCGAAATTCACCGCTGCGCGCGAGTGGGCCCGGTGCGCTATGCCCCCACGATTGAACGGCTGCTGGAAGAAACGACGCTCCTGCTGCATCGCCCCGAGCGCGTTCTCTCGGAAGAGCAGAGGCGCGTGCTGGCGGAAGTGCGGCAGACCGATCCGATGCTCACCGGACGCAAAGTGCTGGTGATCGACGACGATCTGCGCAACATCTTCGCCCTCACCAGCGTCTTAGAGCATCTGGGAATGAAGGCCGTGCACGCCGAAAACGGGAGGGCGGGCATCGATCTCCTGTACGGCACCCGTGACGTGGATATCGTCCTGCTCGACATCATGATGCCCGAAATGGACGGCTACGAAACCATGCGGGCGATTCGTCAGATCCCGGAATTTCAAACCCTGCCGATCATCGCCCTGACCGCCAAGGCCATGAAGGGCGATCGCGAAAAATGCCTACGCGCCGGCGCTTCCGATTACGTGGCGAAACCGGTGGATCTGGACGTTCTGTTCTCGGTGATGCGCGTGTGGATGGCGCGCGACGTAGACAATCGATTCGAGCATGGCATGGCCAGCTTGCCCACCTGGCTCGAGGAGCATGAAGTCACCCTGGACGACGACCGCAATCAGGTACAGCCCGGCGATGCGGTGTTGTTGATCGTGGAAGACGATCCGACGTTCGCACAAGTGCTGGTGGACGCCGCGCACGAGCGCGGCTTGAAAGCGGTGGTGGCTTTGCGCGGCGCTGTAGCCCTGAATCTGGCGCGCAATTTTAAGCCTCGCGCGATCACGCTGGACGTGCGGCTGCCGGATATGAGCGGCTGGACCGTGCTGGATCATCTGAAACACGATCCCGCCACCCGCCACATTCCCGTGCACGTGATTACCGGCTGCGATAATCCCCGCGACGGATTCCTTCTAGGCGCGATGACCTGCGTAACCAAGGAACCCGAATCGGTGAAACAGTTGCTTTCCGTGGTACAAGCCTCGATGCAGGCGCGCAAGAAAACCCTGCTGGTGATCGCTGGCTCCGAGCGGATGCGGCGCGAGATCCGCGAGTATCTCCAAGCCTCCGATCTGGAGGTGCGGGACGCAGCTTCGGGCCCCGACGCTCTCGCCCTTTTGAGTTCCGAGGGAGCCGACGGGATCGTCGTCGATTGGGTGGTTTCTGAAGCCTGCGGCGCCGAGTTTATCGAAGAGCTTCAGATGCGCTTCCAACCTTTTGTGCCTCCGGTGATCGTTCTGGGACCGCCGGAATTGGATTCCAGTCGCGCCGCGCAGCTTCATCGCCTGTCACGCATCAGCGGAGTGCGCTATGCGCCGACTCTGGAGCGGCTCCTGGATGAAACCGTGCTGCTGCTGCATCGGCCCGAAGAGGCGCTTTCCGAGAAACAGAAAAACAGCCTGGCCGAGGCGCGCCAGGTGGATCCCATGCTGGCCGGCCGCAAGATTCTCGTAGTGGACGACGATCTGCGTAACATCTTCGCGCTGACCAGCGTTCTGGAGCAGCACGAGATTTCGGTGCTGCACGCCGAAACCGGACGCCGGGGCATCGACCTGCTGCGTGTAAACCCCGACGTGGATCTGGTGCTGATGGATGTCATGATGCCGGAGATGGACGGCTACGAAACCACCCGTGCGATCCGCAAGCTGCCTGGTTTCGCGTCGCTGCCGATCATCGCGCTGACGGCGAAAGCGATGAAAGGAGATCGCGAGAAATGTCTACAGGCCGGGGCGAGCGATTATGTGACCAAACCCGTGGACCTGGGCTATCTGTTCAGCGTGATGCGCGTGTGGCTGTCGGGTTTGCGGGGCGCTTCGGAAGGCGCGGTGGCCAGGGTGATGTGATGGCGGACAGGAGTCAGGAGACAGGAGACAGGAGTCAGGAGACAGGAGTCAGGAGTCAGAAGATCGGGTCCGGGACGGCACCCTAGGAACCTACTTTGAGTGAAATGGCAGCAATTGCGTCATCCGGGAAGGAGCAGGCCTCGGTGGCATCGCCCGGGCGCGTCAAATTATTGCTGGTGGACGACGACCAGGACAATCTCCTTGCGCTGGAAGCCGTTCTCGAGCCGCTCCATCAAGAGTTGATGCTGGCCCAAAGCGGCGCCGACGCCCTGCGCCTGTGCCTGGACCACAAATTCGCCGTCATCCTCCTGGACGTCCGCATGCCCGACATGGACGGCTTTGAGACCGCGGAGTTGATTCGCTCCCGCAAGCAAAGCCGCCACACGCCCATTCTGTTTCTCACCGCCTATCGCAGCGACGAGCAGCTTTTCCGCGGCTACGATTTGGGCGCCGTGGATTTCCTCTTCAAACCGATCGTGCCCGAGGTTCTGCAAAGCAAGGTTTCGGTATTCGTCGAGCTCAGCCGCAACG
Source organism: Bryobacteraceae bacterium (assembly GCA_036521975.1). Lineage (GTDB taxonomy): Bacteria > Acidobacteriota > Terriglobia > Bryobacterales > Bryobacteraceae > Palsa-187. The sequence continues at coordinate 22,483 of DATDGT010000233.1, read as the reverse complement.
AACAGCTTCTGCAGCGCCAGGCCGAGGATCTGACCCGCGCCGAGCAGCGTTTCCGCGCGGTGCTGGAAGCCGCGCCGGACGCCATGGTGATCACCAATCGAGAAGGCGTCATTGAGCTCGCGAACTCCAGCACGGACGCATTATTCGGCTATTCGCGGGAGAACCTGATCGGCCGCAATATCCGGCTGCTCATTCCGGATTGGGAACCGCTCCCCACCGCGAATCCCTCCGCGCGGACCGGCGAGATGAGGTTGGTCGGCGTGCGCGGCGACGGATCTTCCTTCCCCGCGCGAATTACGCGCAGCCCTTTTCAAGCCTCGGGCTCATGGTTGGTCACTACCGCCATTCGCGACGCCACGGATCAGGTGCAAGCCGAAGCCCGCATCCACAGGATCAACGCCGAATTGGAGCGGCGAGTCGCCGAACGCACCGCCGCTCTCAGCTATTCCAACGACGCTCTTCGTCAATTCGCCTGGGCCGCGAGCCACGATTTGCAGGAACCCATACGCACGGTCCTTTCCTATTCGCAATGGCTGGCTGCCGCCGGGCCGGAAACGCCGGGTGAGAGCCGGGAGCGGATGCTCCACATCATCCAGGATCACGCCGGGAGGCTGTATCAACTGCTCGGCGCGCTGCGGCAATACGTCCAAGTGAGCGAATCCGGCGCGGCGGAATCGGCCAAGGCGAATTGGACGCCCGTGGATTGCAACGCGGTCCTGCGGCAGGTGACCGCCAATCTGCAGGGCTTGATTGAAGAGACGGGCTCGAAGGTGGAATGGGATGAACTGCCGGCGGTTCAGGGTCTTGAGGTACTTTTCGTTCAGCTTTTCCAGAATCTGATCGCCAACGGGATCAAGTACCACTCCAGCGCGCCTCCGGTCATCCGCGTGCACGCGGAGATGTCGGATGGAAACTGGATATTTTCCGTGGAAGACAACGGGGTGGGGATCGATCCGAAGTACTTTGACTACATTTTCGGCGTGTTTCGCAGATTGAATCGCGCGGGAGGCACCGGCATGGGCTTGGCGATCTGCCGCGCGGTGGTGGAACGGATGAGCGGCCGGATTTGGCTGCATTCGTCCGCGTGCGGCAAAGGCTCGATATTCCGGTTTTCGGTGCCGGCGAGGCCACAATGACGAGGAACGAGGAGGTGGCGCCCATGGTTCGTATCTTCCTCGCGGAGGATAACGCCGCGGATGTGTGGCTCATCGAGGAAGCCCTCCGCCGCAAGTCTATCCGCTTCGAAATCGACAACTACACCACCGCCGCCGAGGCCATTGAAGCCGTGACCCGATGCGGCCTGGAAAACGCGCCCGTGCCGGACTTGATTCTGCTCGACTATAACCTCCCCAGCGGCCATGGCGCCGACATCCTGGCCGCCGCGGCCCAAAATCCTTATGTCGCGCGTGTCCCCAAAGCTATCGTTACTTCATTCCTGCAGCCTGGCGAGACGAACCATGTAATAGAGTTGGGGGCGGCGTGCGTCATCACGAAACCGGCCGGCCTGGAGGAGTTTATGAGGGAAGTCGGGGGCCGAATCGAAGCTCTGCTTCGCGGCGCGGTCTGTGGCGGCAGTGAGGCGGAAAGGCCCGAGGGAAGCGAACAAGGCCGCAAAAGGCTGTAGATCCTTCCATCGCCCGCACGCAATCTGCAGACTCCTAGCGTGTGTCAAGGGCCTCCGTGAGGGCTACGTGCCACCATGGAGAATCTTAAGTTGCTGATTCCAGTTGAGTAATTTTTTGCATCAGATTGCATACACCTGGTAGCAGGCGTGCAAACCCTACGTCTTTATCGCTATGACGACAGATGCGTTCGCACGGGCCTACCAGACCGGGTACGACAGCACGGTACGATTTCTTCTTTCGCGCGGGGCGCCCATAGACGGGGCGCAGGAAGCCGCTCAAGCCGGATGGGCGCGCGGATGGGAACGGCTGAGCCAATTGCGCGACGATCGCATGGTGATCACCTGGGTCAACAGCATCGCCCTCAACGTTTATCGCGGAATTCTGCGGGGAGAATTCCGTCTAAGGGCGTTCAAGGAACCCAAGGACAGCGTGTTCGAGTTCGATCACTCAGCCATCGACCTCGCGCGCATTCTCAAGTTCTGCCGGCCAGGAGAGCGGAGACTCCTGGAACAGCAGATGGAGGGCGCAACCACCCGGGAGATGGCTCGGCGGCAGGGCTTGACCGAAGCCGCCATCCGGATCCGGCTATTGCGCGCCCGCCGCGCGGCCAAAATGCGCCTGGAGCGGCGGCGGGAGGCCGCCGCCGCCATGGCCGCGCGGTAAAACCTAAACTGTAACTTCTTGCATTTCCGCAGTCGCGTTGCCTCTGATAGCACAGGCCTTTAAAGCCTGTGCGACCATCTTGCCCAAGCCAACTGCACGAAGTGTAGAAACTCCAGAGGGCCGCCTAAAAGGGCGGCTGCGGACAAGATTGCCCGCCCCACCCGCCCTTGGCAACACAGGCACTCTTACCCGTGCGGATTCCTACGCGATGGTATTCGTCAGGGTTCCTACGCTTTCGATCCAAATACGGACGGTATCGCCGGGTTTCAAGAATTCCCGGCGCGCCATCCCCACGCCGGCGGGCGTTCCCGTCAGAATCAGGTCGCCGGGATAGAGCGTAATGCGCGTCGAGAGATGAGAGATTTGCTCGGCCAGCGAGAAAATCATCCGGCTCGTGTGCGAATCCTGCTTGAGGACATCGTTCACCCACAATTTGATACCCAGATTCTGTGGGTCCGGAACATAGGGGGCCGGTACGATCCAAGGTCCAACCGGACACGACGCGTCAAACGATTTCTGGCCGACCCAGTCGTAACGGAAAGGCGAAGTAGGCGAAACGTTTGGCCGGGCGCTGAAGTCGCGCGCGGAAAGGTCATTGGCCACGGTATAGCCGGCAACGTATTCGAGCGCCGAATCCACCGGGACATTTCTCGCGGCGCGGCCAATCACGGCCGCCAGTTCCGCTTCCCAATCGACCATCTGCGAGTAAGGGGGCAACGGAACTGCCGAGCCCGTTCCCGTAACGGCCCGCGGGGCTTTCAGAAAATGCCAGGGCTTCAGCCCGAGGGAGCGCGGGTCCGGTTCTAGAGGCCGGTCCAGCACGTCAGCCATTTCCCGCGCATGGTCGGAATAATTCGCCCCGGCACAGAAAATGGCGGAGGGGTAGAGCACGGGCGCGAGCAGTTGCGCCGTCTCAATGGGGGCGCCGCGGGATTTATCCGCCCCGGCAACGAGTTTTTCGAGCATCGGCTCGGCCGCTTCCCAGTCATTCAAGATGCCCAGCATCGCGGCATGCGCGCGGTTCCCGGTAAGTTCCGCAGCACCGAAAACGGTTTCATTCCTGACGATACCAGCCGCAGCTCCTTTGGGAGCACGGTAGCTAACCAGGGTGTATGCGGGATCCGGTGGATCGTTCTTATTCATGTTGTGCTCCCAGTCATTCACTATCGGACCGCTCCATTCAAGACGCTTCTAGTAGAGCAGGCTTTAGCCTGCAACCTGGGCTTCAGCCCAGGTCCGGGCGGAGGCTGAATCCTCTGCCATTTAGAATACTTTGCGATACAGAGTATTTTGCGTAGATCAATTGATCGCCGCGACCTTCATTCTGGTTCATTCTGACTCATTCTGACTCCAAAAATTCGTTTCCGCGATCAATTCACAGGCTAAAGCCGGTGCCACCATCTCGCCCAAACCGACTGCACGAAATGTAGAAACTCCAGTTGCAGACTCTCCACTGACCTGAGAGCAAGTTGCGCGTGCGCCTCTCTCCGTCCGGCGCGTAGCCACTCAGGTGTGCGGTAGCTACCGCGTCGAACAAGAAGACAGAAGTCAGAAGGTGCCGCGCGATTCTGTCTTCTGTATTCTGTATTCTGTCTTCTCGTATCGGGGCGATTCGAGCGCACTGCGCAGCGCGTCTGTCGCCGCGACGTCTACGCTGCCATCGTCGCGGAGAGCCACGCGGTAGATTTGACGGGCGGCATCGCGGCTGACGTATTCGAGCTTTACGTCACGCGCGACGCTTTCGGGATCGCGTTCCCACGCGGGCCCAAAGCCACCGCCGCCCCCCGATCGAACGGTAAAGGCGTCTCCGGGATTGAGTTCCCTGGTGAGGACCTTGGCATTTGGCAAATCCGCGATTTCGCGACCGCCGATCCGCAGAGACACGCTGTTGCCAACAGCAGCCTGGCCCTGACCGAGCCCCCAGGGCGCGCAGTGGACGCGGTCAATCTGCAAATTGACGGTGAGCGGCGAGCGAGCCTGCACCGTCTGTTCGACGCCGAGCCCGCCGCGAAAGCGCCCTGCGCCGCCGGAATCATTGCGTAGCGCGAGGCGTTCGATCAAGATCGGCAGCTTTGCCTCGGCTTGCTCGACGGGGCTGTTGTGCGTGTCGCCATCGTTCAGGCAGACCGTGGCGCTGACGCCGTCCTCGTGCATTTTCGCGCCCCATCCTCCGCCCAAAGGGCCCGTGCTCGCGATGAAGAGGCGGCTGTTTTTCGGCGACAAGCCGCTCATCAGCGAGACCATCAGATCCGCATGATGGCCGGCAATCACGCGATCGGGAATCGCAGGCTCCATCGCTTTGAAAATCGTGTCGACAATGGTCATCGGAAACGTCATCCACCAGCGCATGGCGGCCGGTTTCACGGCGCTGACCACAGTTCCGGGCGAGAGTTTCACCTTCAGTGGACGAAAGCTGCCCTCGTTGATGGGATAGTCCGTGGGTGAGGTCAGGCATTTATAGGCGACTTGAGCGCAAGCATGGCCCGTGGTCATCCCGGAATTGTAGAAGCCGCGCACTTGCCGGCTGAGTTCGGTCAGGTCAATGGTAAGTTCCTCGCCTTCGACGATCACGCGCACACGGAGGGGAATTCGCTTGCCAATTTCAACGCCATCGTCGTCCATAAAGGATTCCGCTTCGTAAACGCCGTCGGGGATGGAACGCGTGCGCTCGCGAGCTGCCGCTTCGGAATGATTCATGATGTCGTGGATGGCCGCCAGGACCCGTTCACGGCCGTAGCGCCGCACCAACTCAAGGAAGCGTTTTTCGCCGGTCTTCACAGCGGTGATCTGCGCGCGCAAATCTCCCAACGCGCGCTCCGGCAGGCGCACATTCATGCGGATGATGTCCACCAGATCCTGGTTCACGACGCCCGCCTTCTGATATTTCAGAATCGGGATCTGCAGGCCTTCGGAAAAGATATCCGTGGTGACTCCGCCAAGTGTGCCACCCACGTCCTGCCAGTGCGCCATGCAACAGGAAAAGGCGCAGAGCACGCCCTCGTGGAAGATCGGCATGCTGAACGTAAAGTGATTCAGGTGGCTGCCGGTGAGATAGGCGTCGTTGGTGACGAGTATATCGCCCGGATGCAAACCGTCTTTTCCAAAAAGTTTCAGCTTGGCTTTCACCGTCTCAGCCATGCCGCGAATGAACATGGGCAAGCCCAGACCAATCGAGACGGTATCACCCTCGGCGGTAAAAAGGCCCACGGTGAAATCCAGAGCCTCATAGATGATCATGTTGTAGGCCGTGCGCATCAGGTTTGTCTTCATTTCCTCAGTGACGGCGAGGACACCATTTCGCACGATTGCCGTGAGCACGGGATCAGAGCCGGCGTGCCGCGTTCCAGAGAGTTTTGAATGCCCGCCGTTCAAAACTCTCGACGCGCGCGGTTTTGGCATTATGCGTCTCTCCTTCCCACCGCGATCGTCAGATTGCCAAATTCATCCACGCGCAAGTGATCGCCCGGGAGAACGACGGTAGTTGATGCGTATTCTTCGACTAGCGCAGGGCCTTCCACGCGATTGCCGGCACGCAATTCCGCCCGCGCGAACACCGGTGTCTTCACGCGGCGTCCGAGCTCGGAAAAATAGGTGGAGTGCGTGCCGCGGCGGGCGGAAGCCGGCGGAACGCGGCTGCCTTTCGCGATCCGTTCGAGGCGGGGCTTATTCAGCACGCCGGTGACTGTGGCTCGCAAGCTGACGATTTCCGCTTCTTCCGAGGGGGCGCTGGTGCCGTAGCGAAGGTGATGAACCTCATCGAAGCGGCGCTTGATTCCTTCCACATCGCGACTGCGGAAGAGATCCGGAGAGAGCTCGATGGTGACGGGATGTTCCTGGCCCACATAACGCATGTCGGCCGCTTGCTGGATGGAGACGGAGGCCGGCTCGATACCGCTCTTCGCGAGCGCCTGGCGGCCTCTGGCGAGCATGGATGCGTAAATGTCTTCGATCCCATCAAACGGCGCGGTGGAGAGCCGAGTGAGCCATGTGCGAACGGTATCGTAACGCAAATCGGCGAACAGCATTCCAAACGCGCAAAAATGGCCTGGCGACCGAGGTATGATCACGCGCTCAATGCCGATTTCGCGCGCGATGGCGGAGGCATGGAGCGGACCAGCGCCTCCATAAGCGATCAAAACGAAGGATGCCGCGTCCAGTCCTCGCTCGGTGGAAACGCCTTTGACGGCGTAGGACATGGCGGTGACGGCGATGCGCAACACGCCCTCCGCGGCCTGTTCCAGCGAAAGTCCAAGGGGCTTTGCCACTTCGTCCATCGCGCGCTTAGCGGCGTGAAGATCGAGCGGCATCTCGCCGCCGAGAAAACGGTCCGCGGCGAGGCGGCCGAGAATCAGATTGGCGTCCGTGACAGTGGGACGCGTGCCCCCACGAGAATAGCAAGCGGGCCCCGGGTCGGCCCCGGCGCTTTGTGGACCGACACGAAGTTCGCCGCTGTCACTTACCAACGCGATGCTGCCGCCGCCCGTGCCAACTTCGAAAATATCGATCATGGGAATTTGGACGGGCAGGGCCTCGTTGTATCCGCCGATGAGCGCGGCTCCGGTGGTGAGGGCGTTCCCCTGATAGATCACGCCCGCCTTTGCGCTGGTGCCGCCCATATCGAATGCAATCGCATCCGGCAGTTGTAGTTCGTGGCAGAGCGCTCTTGCGCCGATCACGCCGGCTGCGGGACCCGATTCCAACATACGGATGCACTGCTCCTGTGCCTGGCAGGACTCGTACAATCCACCGGTCGATTGCACCAGCAGGAATGATCCATGAAAATTCGATCTCTGCAAGCGCCGCTCAATGCCACGAATGTAGTCGCGCACGCGCGGACCCACGAACGCGTTCGCAACCGTGGTGGAGCAGCGTTCGAATTCGCGATATTCCTGGGACAATTCATGCGAGGCGGTGATGAAGGCATCAGGCAGGCGGCGGGCGAGGGCCTGCTTTACACAAATCTCATGCGCGGGATTGCGATAGGAATGAAGCAGGAGAATGGCCACCGCTTCAACGCCGATTTTTTTCAGCCGGTCGCACAAAGCTTCGAGTTCGGATTCATCGACCGGGGTAAGAACATCGCCTTCGGCCGTAAGCCGCTCGCGCAATTCAAAGCACATCGAGCGGTCGATCAGCGGCTTGTGCTTGCGAAAAAACAGATTGTATGAGTCCGGGCGGTTAATGCGGCCAATTTCATAAATATCGCGAAATCCCCGAGTGATCACCAGCGCCGTCTTTGCGCCGGTGCGTTCGAGCATGGTATTGATGACGATCGTGGATCCGTGCAAAAAGATGGACGCGTCGGCGAAACGTGTGCCGGCCTTTTCGACGGCTTGCGCGATGCCGGAATCCAGGTCGGCTGTGGTAAGCGTTTTTCCAAATAGGAGTTGGCCTGTCTCGCTGTTGAAAGCGGCAACGTCGGTGAAAGTACCGCCAATATCAGCGGCCAAGCGAACCGGGGAAGCGCCATTTCGCGCTTTCCATTTACCCCGGATTTCCGTTTTGACCACCTGGATCTGAGCACCCCCTGGCAGGAACCATGATACGAACTCTCGCTTGCCTGCGTGCCAATCCTTGGCCTAGCCGAGGCAATGCTTGAGATAGACTTGTCTTCGAGCATGACTCTGGCCGCAGGCGCGAAGCTTGGACCTTACGAGATCCTCTCGCCAATTGGCAGGGGCGGAATGGGGGAAGTCTATCGCGCACGCGACACCCGGCTCAAGCGCGAGGTTGCGCTGAAGGTCCTGCCCGACGCATTTGCCCACGATCCCGGCCGCATGGCGCGCTTCCAGCGCGAGGCGGAGGTGCTCGCGTCCCTGAATCATCCCAACATCGCGCATATCTACGGCGTCGTCGAATCGGACAGTGTCCGCGCGCTGGCGATGGAGCTGGTCGAGGGCGAATCGCCGAAAGGACCCATGCCCTTCGAAGAGGCCTGGAAGGTGGCCTTGCAGATTGCGGAGGCTCTCGAATACGCGCACGAAAAAGGCGTTGTGCATCGCGATCTCAAGCCCGCCAATGTCAAAGTGACTCCTGACGGAGTCGTAAAGCTGCTCGATTTCGGACTGGCCAAGGCCTTCATCGGAGCTCCTGATTCCGCCTCCTCCGATCCGGAGAATTCGCCGACCCTAACGCTGGGCGCAACCGTCGCCGGGACTGTCATGGGCACGGCGGCTTACATGGCGCCCGAACAAGCCAAGGGGAAAAAAGTCGATAAGCGGGCGGATATCTGGTCCTGGGGCGTGATGCTTTATGAGCTGTTGACCGGCGGCAAGATGTTTAAGGGCGACGATGCCGCCGATACGCTCGCGCAGGTATTGGCGAAAGAGATTGCCACCGAGGAGGGACCTTGCTGCCTGGATGACGGGGGGGACTTCACGGGATTAATTTTGCCGGATCGTCGTGTGCCCGCTCGGCTCCTGGACGGCCCGTCTCAAAAAGTTTTGAGAACAGGTGAGGATGCTGCCGAAATCGCCAAAAACGGCAGATTCTGCAAACTGCAGACCGTCCCCACCGGGGTTCCGTGAACAGGAGACAATCAACGAGGCTTTACCAACGACTGCGGCTCCTGCGGTAGCCTTGCAGCGCATTCTCGAAGGCAGGTATGAATTGAGGCTGATTGCCCTGTCCCCAAAAAGGTACGGGACGACCGGTCTGGACGATCATCGACAGCATAGTATCCAAATGGGCTGCCCGTGGATCTGAACGACATTCCGTGCGTAGTGCGCCCGTTTTGCACAGGGGCGATCCATTATCATGCAACGCCGCGCCGGCCCAATCGACGAGCAGGATTATCGGAGGGCTGGTGGCGAGGTATTCGTCGTATAAACATTCGAGGGATGTTCGCAACATCGCGGCTGTCAAACCAACGGTCCACGAGGTTGCCGCTGTGGGCCCGCGGAACTTCACCAAGTCGGTCACGTGCAATTCCGGAACCACGTTGCCATCGTAACCGTTGGCGCAGTTCATCATAGCTGTGTACAGGGGACCTACGGAGCGGGCAAATGTACCGGCAGACGGCCGGATCGACAACAGCCACGCCGTGCCGCGCGTTGCGGCAACTGAACCAACGAACCCCTCGTATCCGGTAGAGCGTTTCCTGGCTCCCTTGCTCACGCTTGCGTACTCGGATAACTGGGTATCGGCCAGACCCCAGTCAGCGCCGGAACAGCCCGGTGCTTTCGGCCACCACCAAGGTTTGTAGTCGGCTTGTAAGGCAAACTGCGGTACAAGATGCTTTTGAACCGCCTCAACGAGAGCGTCGTTCAAGGTCGTCATTCGAGCCCGTTCCCCTCCGATATTTTAGTGTTTTCAGCAGTTGAATTTACGGCCATCGGGGAAACCGAACGCACCAACGGCAAAGATTGAACCCAGACGGGACCGGCACCGCCCGGCAGTTCCGGAAACTCCACGCGCCGCCGTGTCGCATAAACGCTAAGTTTTGAGAAATTGTCCGAGCAGTGACCTAGGCTTGCGCTTTCATAATCACGTTTGCTGCTGCCCGTGTAGATACCCTTTTTGAAACCGACTGGGAACTACTTTCGCAGCAAGACTAACGATAGCGGTAAGCAAGCCGATGAGTAGGTCTGAGGGTCGGTGCCTTGCACACGGTTCGGGTATAACCGAACAACCTTGCCCTTAAGGAGCTCTCAATGGCCTCAGCGTACCGTGCCGCTGGTTTCCTTGCTCTTGTGGCTTTCGGTTCCGCCGCCAACGCTCAAGTCAAGAAGAGCTTTCCAACGGACGACGAGATTAAGCTTGTCCTCACGCAGACGGAACGAGCCGTCCAGCAATACAAGCCCTTAATAGACCAGCTCCAACTGGAACTAGGAGATACGGTCAAGGATGCCGTGACGCGTGATCGCGAGGTGGTAGCCGCGCTAGAAACAGCCGTGAAGGCATTCAGGAACCAACCGCAGGGTTTCAATGGGCCGTTGGGTTTCAGCTTATTCGAATGGCTTGATGACGCCATGCGGAACTCCCTCCTCTGTGCAAGTAACGCTTCAATAGAAGTGACCTCGCAGATGCTGATCGGGAACACGGAGAAAGCGAGCTCGCTGCTTGGCCTGTCGCATGCGTGCGCCGACGTCTCCACGCTCATTTACACCGTAAGCGAAAACGCGGGCACGTTGTACCAACGCTATCTCGGAACCATAACCGATGTGGCTGAGCAGGCGGTAGCCACAGTGCAGAAGTGCGAGGATATCCTGAAAAAAAAGAAATAAACGTCGGCCCGCGGATTGCGATAGGTCTTAAGAGAGGCCCGTAAACGGAGGCACAAAAGCCCTGATATTAGGTTCGATGGAGGTTCGATGGAGTTCACTGACGAGGGCCTGTGGCTGCATCATGTTTCCGACGCAGCCGGTTCGAGCATAAAACAGGCGGTTTTCACCTTTCGTTCGGAGCATAATTTATCGGATGGCTCATGGGACATCCACGTCTATGGCATCTCAGGCGGCTCCCTCGACGCGTGGATTGAGGCACCCCCGACTTATCGGGAACCGTATTCACTGCTGGACGATGCGGACGCTGGAAGAAAGCTCCTTGAGATCCTTGAGCACAAGTTTGCAACATGCATGCGGCGAAGCCCCAATAAAAATCAGACTCTCCAACGTCTCAGATGCCGGATTCGAAATCCCTTCCCGAGTGGCTCGTGTGGATTGGTGGCCCGTTGTCCGCGATAGCGGCGTGGTTCGGCTTGCTTCTCTCCTTGCGTCGAGAATTCCTCGAGGGGCCCCGGCTGAGATTCTTGTTTGAAGCAACTTCGAGTTTTTATTACGTAGATGATGGCGAAGAGGTGTATACGCACGCCGTTGGTGCCACTATTACCAACGTGGGGGCGCATCCAATTTCGCTTGGTGAAATTGTTTGTGAGTTTCGAAGCCGCTATAGTCCAAACGAAATCGCTAGCCGCAAAGAGGGGCTCGACTTAATCACGATCTCTCGTGGTGAACCTAAACTTGCGTGGGTCAAACTGTACTGCGAACCCGCTAAAGTCGAGGCTGTTTTTGTGATCGACACTACCGGAAGACCGGTGAAGCCAAACCGCAAGGAGAAGAAGCAGTTGATTGCTGAATGCGCGCGAATCTGGCCCCCAACAACCCCTTCCCGTCGCTTAGCTCGATTACTTGAAATACTCAGGAAGCTGCGTTGCACACGCGGTAAGTTTTGAGAACGCCTGCGCCCCACGAAAACCGGGGTTCCGCGTTCTCAAAAGTCTCTCGCAAAACGAAAACGGGGGTCGGGGCCTCCGGGCTGGGCCTCGGGCCGGCCCGATATAGGATGCTTTGCAACAGCGGTTTGATTCGCAAATGCCTCTCTCACAATCGCGAACGGGGAGAGCCTCGAGTCGCCCGGACCCCAGCGTGGTTAGGCCGCAGGCGCGTTGTCCGAAGCACCGTTCCAAGTTGATCCCGTGAACGCCGTTGCGTGAAACTGGCCTGCCACCGCGCGTCTTAATTCGGTTGAAGGCTGCAGCTCCCGGCGCTCCACGCCGTTGCGAGAAGCGCGGTCGCTCCGTCCCTATCGTTGGCAACCACGAGAGTGGCCGAGAACGGTGCCGGGCTCGGGGGATCTTCCAGCCCTCGATGGGTTTTCAGGGGGTAGGGGTAGCGGCCCGCTTTCCCGGAGACTAACTGAACAGTATTGGGGCTAACGCGGCTTCAAGCGTCTGTAGCGTACGTCGACGCGGTTTTCCTTCTGACTTCTGACTCCTGACTCCTGACTCCTGACTCCTTGTTCAGAATATCTCCGGCCAGGAAAACGTGATCACCGTGTTCATGATGCCGCTGGGAGGACGGACCGTGCGCTCATTGGCGGCCGCGCTGAACATTATCTCCTTGTGAACCGGATCGATGGCGATGCCAAGTGGATCGTAACCCGTAAGCTGCTTCACGGGAATTCTTGTCTTTGGAGGGGCGTCGCCTTTGTCCTCGATACTCCACGCTCCGATGTATCCTCCCTGCGCGGCGGCAATGATCAAACCTTTCGGGGGATACACCTGGAACGATTCAATCGTCGACATGCCGCTCTTCGGCCCCTGGATAATGGCTTTCGGTTTCACGTTGCCATTGGCGGTGCGATCGAAAATCAACATCCGATTACTGCTGTTCACCATCAGGAGATCGCGCGTCGGATCGACGGCCGAGGCGGATCTGCCGCTAATGAGCGTGTCGGGCCCGCCCAGCGCCCGCTTCGGCGCTACGTCTCCGTTCGCCGCCCGATCGAACACCAGGATCGTATTGGGTGTCGAGAACATGTAGTATTCGCCGTTCACCGGATCCACGCTCACTCGATCGTTAGCGCCGGTGCCTGGATAATCCCCCTGAATCTGCGTGTGAGGGCCCTGGATGACTCGAATGGGCGGCTCCTCTCCATTGGCGCCGCCGCGGAACGTCAATATCGCTTGCGCCAGAGGACTGGTGACCACAATTTCATCGTGAATCGCGTCATACGCAAAACCGTGCATGGTCCTGCTGATGAGCGTTTTTTGTCCTTCCAACACTCTTACGGGCGGCGTATTTTCCCCCGCCAACCTGGCGAAGGCCGCAATCTGCGGGTGCATCACTCAATTCGGGACCAGGATCTCTTCGCGTTTACTGTCGTAGACCAGCGCCGTGGTTTTGCCGAATCGCAGCGACTCTTTGTTCTCCTCCGCGCTGCGAATCGTGCGCAACGGCGGCACATCTCCGTTGGCCATCAATGGATAAACGGTCGCCGTGGAGTTACCCATATTGGAAGCCCAGACTTCCTTGTTCTTGGAGTCCACGAAGACTCCCACCGGATAAGTCAAACGTGTATTAGGGCCTTTGATGACTCGCGACGGCGCGACATCGCCCCGGTCGCCGTTGTGAAAGACAAGGATCGACTGGCCCACGTCGTTGGCCACATACAGGTCCCCGGTTCCCGGATCGATGGACATCGAGCCGGGCCAATCCAACTGGGTCTTGGGACCTTGGATGACGCGCAGCGGAGGAGTGTCGCCGTCAGCGTTTAGAGGGTAGACACTGATCGACGGGGGTTCGAACCGGCCCGTGCCGGCAACTTTAAGGTCGCTGATATTGCCCCAATTATTGACGAACAGCAGTCTGTTCTTGCTATCGATGGCAATTCCATGGGAGTCCGCCAGGCGCGTGTTAGGCCCTTGGATAAGGCGCAAAGGCCTATCGTTTCCGGAAGCCGTTTTGCTGTAAATGGCAATTTGAGGCGGGAACTGTACCGAAAGGAACAGCTCCTTCGTGTCTTCATCCGTGGCGATGGCGTAAGCGCGGTGGGTTACCTTCAAGCTGCGCTTGGGCGCGGCGTCTCCGGTGGCTTCGCGCGGATAGACGACAATAATATCGCCCGTGTCGTTTTCCACCGAGTAAATGTCCCCAGCCGCCGGATCGACCCACACGCAGCTATTGAATTGGAGACCGGTCTTGGGACCCCGGATCACCCGCCGCGGTTCGGTGGGCGGCTCGCCGGGCTTGGCGTTGTCGAGCCGGCTGAAGACGCGAATGCTCCACATATTGCTGTCTTGCAGGTAGACTTCGTCTCTTTGGGTATCCACGCCTACAGAGCTATAGATAGGAGCGGTATCCACGATATGGCGCACCGGGGCGCGGGTCACATCCACCGTGCCTCCTGAGTCTTGGGCATGAACGGAGGCCGGCTCGAACGCGGAAAACAGGCTTTCCTCCGGCGCCGCGCTCGGATTGAGATCGGCGTGGCTGGGGCGGTAGCACGCGTCGCCGACGTCGGGCATCTGTTCGATGGAAATTAATCGGGCCGATCCGCGCCACAATCGCGGCGCAGTGGACAGGCTGAAGAAGACCAGCACGAGCAGCGCCGCTCCCGCTAGAAGATTTCCGTGTCTCACTATACGCATATAGCCTCGACTTGGCCCAACTCTATCACAACCGACCGGCCGGGAACACCCGTAACGCTGAGCCGCGACCGCAAGGGAGCGGTCCTGACTCCTGACTTCTGTCTCCTGACTTCTGTCTCCTGACTCCTGCCCGGCTGCTGCTATACCGGAAGCATGCACGAGACCGCGGACGTGATCGTCGTCGGAGGCGGCATCGTGGGCGCGAGCATCGCCTGTCATCTCACCAGCGCCGGCTGCCGCAACGTTCTCATCCTGGAACGTGAAACCCAACCCGGCACTGGATCCACCGGCAAGAGTATGGGCGGCGTGCGCGCGCAGTTTTCCCTGCCCGCCGACATTCGCATGTCTTTGTATTCCATCTCTCTGTTTCGCGATTTCGAGGCGCAGACCGGGAGCCCTTCGGGCTACCGACCGGAAGGGTATCTATTCCTGGCGACCGAGCCGCACCATCTGGAATATTTGCGCGCGAATCACGCGCGGCAGGTGGCCGAGGGCGTTCGGGACGTGCGGCTGATCTCGCGCGAGGAGATCGTGGCCATGGTTCCGCAGTTGCGTTGTGACGACATTCTTGGCGGCAGTTTCTGCGCCTCCGACGGGTTCGTGGACCCGCACAGCGTCCTCACGGGGTTTCTGAAACGCGCGGCGGAGCGGGGCGCGCGGCTGGTGCGCGAGACTCGGGTAACCGGAATTGATGTGGACGCCAAGGGCGTCGCGGGAGTACGGACACCTCATGGCAGCTTCGCTTCACGCACGATCATCAACGCCGCTGGCGCTTGGGCTTCCGAGGTGGCGGCGTTGGCCGGGGTCCAGCTTCCGGTCGAGCCGCTTCGCCGGATGTTGGTTCCCACCGAACCTTTCGATCGCATCAGCCATTCCGCGCCCATGACTGTGGACATGTCCACGGGGTTCCACTTCCGGCCCGAAGGGTTGGGATTTCTCATGGCCTGGAACGATCCGGCCGAAACGCCCGGGTTCAAGCTGAACGTGGATCGCGGATTCGTCGAAAAGATTCTGGGGCTTGCGGCGGACCGGGTTCCTGTGTTTGCGGAGGCGCAAGTGAATCCGTCCCGTGCCTGGGCGGGATTGTACGAGGTCTCTCCGGACCATCACCCGATTCTGGGTCCGGTGTGCGGTTTACCCGGCTTTTTCCTCGCCAACGGATTCAGCGGGCACGGAGTCATGCACTCTCCCGCTACCGGGAAGATCCTCGCGGATTTGGTACTCAAGGGAGCGACGGACCTGATCGACATTCGCGAGTTCGCTTTGGAGCGTTTTGCCCGGGGGCAGTTCGTGGAAGAAATGCTCGTCCTCTAGCCCAGGCTGCAAACAGAGCCGCGACTGGCCTTTGCGATCTTGCGTCTTTGCGAGAGATCATATTGGCTTGGTAGCGCCTAGCGGCGCTGAAGCGCCGCGCGGACTGAAGTCCACCCTCCGAAATCGTCGCGGCACGAAAGATTTCTGGAAGTCGCGGCGCACCTGGCAGCCGATCGACAGCGGCACGTCGATGCCGTGCGCGAGGACTCAGGCGCGAAGGCCGCGCGATCATCAGAGTGTCGCCGTTGTCTATATAATGATTCTGGTCGCGGACGGAGGTATGTGGCGTCCTCACGATTAGGCATTGCGGCGCTGGGGGTGATGGGGGGTTGCCTCGCACAGGCGCAGGAATATCTGATTTCGACGTACGCGGGCGGAGCGCCGCCGCCGACGCCGGTCGCGGGCCTCAGCGCCTCGATTGGCTCGCCACTTGCGATTGCGACGGAAGCGGGAGTAAACGTTTATTTCGCTAGCGACAACTGCGTCTTTAAGCTGGATCAGAAGGGCGTGCTCACGCGCGTAGCCGGGAACTCGCGCTGGGGGTACTCGGGCGACGGCGGCCCCGCCACCAGGGCGCAGATCCGTCCAACGGGCGTTGCGGTGGACGGCGGAGGCAATCTGTACATCGCGGACGGCGCTAACCGACGCGTTCGCAAGGTTTCCCCAGCGGGGATCATCACGACCATTGCTGGCACTGGCACTCAAGGCTACTCCGGCGACGGCGGCCCCGCCACCAGCGCGCAACTCAACCTTCCCTCCGCCGTTGCGGTAGACGGCGCGGGCAATCTGTACATCGCGGACTCTTCTTGCATCGAGGATTCTCCCTGCGTTCGCAAGGTCTCCCCGACGGGCATCATCACCACTATTGCGGGAGGTGGGAGTTCTTACCCCGGCGACGGAGCCTCCGCCACTAGCGCCGAACTCAGGGATCCCTCGGGCGTTGCGGTGGACGGCGCCGGCAATCTGTATATCGCGGAAAGGGGTGGTAACCGTGTTCGCAAGGTCTCGCCGGCGGGGATCATCAGCACCGCTGCCGGCTATGGGACCGCGGGGTTTTCCGGCGACGGCGGTCCCGCCACCAGCGCGGAACTCTTCCTTCCCTCCGGCGTCGCGGTAGACGGCGCGGGCAATTTGTACATTGCGGAAAGCGGGCGCGTCCGCAGGGTTTCCGCGGCGGGGATCATCACCACCGTTGCGGGCGGCGGCACTCAGCGCCCGGGCGACGGCGGCCCCGACACCAGCGCACTGATCGTTCCTTCGGGCGTTGCGGTGGACGGCGCGGGCAATCTGTACATCGCGACGGGGAACTTTCAGTACCGGGTTCGCAAGGTCTCGCCAGCGGGGATCATTACTACCGTCGCGGGCAATGGCACCTACAGCTACTCCGGCGACGGCGGCGCCGCTACCAGCGCGCAGCTCAACACTCCCTCGAGCGCTGCGGTAGACGGCGCGGGCAATTTGTACATCGCGGACAGCGGCAACTACCGCGTCCGCAAGGTTTCCCCCGCGGGGATTATCACGACGGTCGCGGGCAATGGCTCCCCGGGGTATTCCGGCGACGGCGGCCCGGCCACCACCGCACAGCTCTGGCCCCTGCGCGTTGCGGTGGACGGTGCCGGCAATTTGTACATCGCCGGTGGCGGCCGCGTTCGCAAGGTCTCGCTGGAGGGGACCATCTCCACAGTCGCGGGCAATGGCTCCCCGGGGTATTCCGGCGACGGCGGCCCTGCGACCAGCGCGCAGATCGGCGCCGGTAGCGTCGCGGTGGATGGCGCCGGCAATTTGTACATCGCGGACAGCCGCGTCCGCAGGGTCTCCCCGGCGGGAATCATCACCACCGTCGCGGGCAACGGGACCTTCGGCTTTTCCGGCGACGGCGGCCCTGCGACCAGCGCGCAAATCTTTCCCAGTAGCGTCGCGGTGGATGGCGCCGGCAATTTGTACATCGCGGATTCCCAGAATAACCGTGTACGCAAGGTCTCTCCGGCGGGGATCATCACCACCGTCGCAGGCAGCGGTACGCCGCCCCCGCGAGGTCGTTACACCAGCTACTCCGGCGACGGGGGCCCCGCCACCAGCGCGGAGCTCGACCATCCCTCTGGCATTGCGGTAGACGACGCCGGCAACCTGTACATTGCAGACTTCTCTAATCGGCGGGTTCGCAAGGTCTCCCCGGCGGGAATCATCACCACCATCGCGGGCAATGGCATGAACGGCTACTCCGGCGACGGAGGTCCGGCAACCGGCGCGCAGCTCGGCAACCCCTCGGATGTAGCGGTGGACAGCGCTGGCCGCGTCTTCGTGACGGACAGCAACGGCGTTGAATACGGCAACAACGCCATCCTCCTGCTTACGCCCGTCGCCCCTACACGTGATCGCTGACTGGTGGACCCTCGCCAATTTCCTGAATCTCGGCGACCATGTCTCTATTTTTCCCGATTCGGAGAGGCAGACCAAGGGGCATCCTCAAACCGACGCGGCAGCGCTCGGGCAACCTGTGGGCGTGTTATTTCCGGACGCTCTGGAGGTGAGGATTGCCGGTACAGCCGGCCGTCCAAGCGACAGCGTGTTTTGCCAGTCCCTCGATGTCGCGGGACGCTGCGACCCGGTAATCCCTCGTGTACAATTCGTGGTTACGTTCCAGATCGCTCAGTCGATATCGATAATTGACGGTAATTCCGGCGGACCGCTCCATCCCGGCCTTTGACGTATCGCCACGCCAGTTGACTCGCTCCAGACGGGCACCATTGCGCAGGTGGAAACGCGCGACTGAATCGACCGGCTCATTGCCCCGTTTTGCCCGCACCAAATAATATGCACACAGCGGGATCAAGGTCTGCTCCAACTCAGCGCTCACTTTCCGATCCTTGAAGCACTCGGGATCGTCGAGTTTGGCCACTGTGCGGGCGGACGCCGAAGAAAGGCCGTTCTTGCGTAACCATTCGCGAAAACCAGGAACCGGCGATAACGTGGCGAAGCGCCGGATGCGGGGAAACTCCCTGCCGAGGTCCTCCACGACTTGCTTAATGAGGAAACTGCCCAGCGGAACGCCTCGTAGCCCATCCTGGCAGTTCGTAATGGAGTAGAAGATGGCGCAATCAGCGGACTCGGGGTCCACGACGGGGGATTCGGGATCTAACAGCGGTTGCACTTTATCGCTCATCCCTTGCGTTAACGCGGCTTCCACGAAGATGATGGGTTCTTCGGGCAACGCGGGATGGAAGAAGGCGTAGCAGCGACGGTCCTCCAACAGGCGCCGCCGAAGATCGTCGAAGCCCTGGATTTGGTGAACCGCCTCGTAGCGAATTAACTTCTCCAAGATCGTGGCGGACGTCCGCCAGTCAATTCTTTGTAGGACCAAGAATCCCCGATTGAACCAGGCAGTGAGCAGATGTTTCAGATCGGCAGCAATCGGCGTGCGCGCGGAATTAGGACTGGGGTCGCCCAACAGATGACCTCGCATCTCCACCAGCAATCGCGTGCCTCCCGGCGCTACGTTGAGCCGGCGGAAAAGTTCTTGACGGGGAGGTTCCACGGCACGCTGCAGCCTTGCCAGATTTTCCGGAGACGGGTCCTGGCGATAGGCGTCGCTTTCTTGGCAGACCCTTTCAGGATTAGGAGAAAATTCCTTCGCCAGGCGGCCGAAAAACAACTCCCGCGCTCGCGCATCCAGCGCTTGATACGAAGCGAGAATCTCAGTCGCTAAGCGAGTGGCCGAGATCTCGCCACGCTCCGATAGTAGCCGGCGGCAAGCGGACAGCAGCGACGCAACGGCTCGTCCGTTCTCGCGCTCCGACGGCCCTTCCCGCGTGGAAGGCAATCCGATAAGTTGCGCGAGTTTCAAATCGTCCTCCGCATTTCTTGTGCCGCGCTTGCCTTATTGTTGCATCGGCGGGAGCATCGCTGTCCGTTAGATGCCGAGAGCGCAACCGCCTCATCGGCTATTGCGAAGGCTCGTTAGGGCTTTGGCCGTCGTGTCGGGGAGACCAGAACCGATTCGTCGCCAGGAATCGGACCTGGCACCGGCCGGTTCAACTCCACAGCGTGCGAGAGGCGAGATCCGCGCCTTCTGCCAGCGCCTGCAGCTTGGCCCAGGCGAGGGTAGGGTGAATCCGGCCGCCGAGCCCGCAGTCGGTGCCGGCGATCACGTTCTCGCGGCCGACGAGCTCTGCGTACTGCACGATGCGGTCTGCGACCAACTCGGGATGCTCGACCACATTGGTCGCGTGGGAAACGACGCCGGGGATGAGAATCTTCCCGGCGGGCAACTTCACGTCCCGCCAGACTTTCCATTCGTGTTCGTGCCTCACATTGCCGGCCTCCACCGAGAATGCGCCCGCACGAACGGCAAGCAAAAGGTCAACGATACTCCGCAAGGGGATATCCGACAGGTGAGGGCCGTGCCAACTGCCCCAGCACATGTGATAACGGACCCGATCCTCTGGAAGGCCTTCCAGGGCGTGATTAAGCGCCGCGATGCATAGGCTGGCATACTCGCGATACTGCTCGATGGTAACGGCAGGATCCATCGCATCCCAGTTTTCGGCCATGCCCGGATCATCGATCTGCAGGATAAAACCGGCATCCACAATCGCGCGATACTCGGAGCGCATCGCGTCTGCGAGGGCGAATAAGAATTCCTCCTGAGTACGGTAATGGTGGTTTTGTTCTCGGCCGAAGCTGCCGGGGGCCACGGAAGTCATAAACGCTTCCGTCGCTGGGTTGCCGTTGAGGGCGTCCCGGAGATGGTCAATGTCGGCTTGGAGCCCCTCCTGCCCTTTATAGGTGATCGGAGCGACGATGGCCCGTCCTGTCGGGCGTGGCCGCCCGCCATACATCTCCTGATCGATCTCGGCGTACACCTCCGGAAAGGACAAGCGGTCGCGGCGTTGATAGAAGCTTCGCGGCTTCACTGAGGGCGTCGGCTCCCCAGTATCTTCGCCGGCCACGGCTTCGAACCCGGTAAGCCGCTCGATAAGATAAACGAGCCACGCGCCGTAATCGCGCTTGGCGCGCATGGCTTTGCCATATTCGCCATCGTTGACCACCGCAATGCCGGCGTTGATTTGGCGGCGGACGACTTCTTGAACGGCCGCGCGCAGCCGCTGCCGATGGGCGCTTGGGTCGCGCTCAGGTTCCGATGCCGCTTCGAGATTACCTGGGAGCAATTCGTCCGGGCGCGGCAGGGAACCTGCGTGGGTGGTAAGGATTCGCGATTCGCTATGTTTCATCGGGTCGTCTCTTTGAGGCTGGATGAAAATCATCTTACTCTGGGACTGGCTCGCGCGGCCGGCCTTCCCGCGCGCGACGTCTACTCGTAGGCGGCTCGCTGGCGCGCGGTTCCATAAGCGGGTGAGCGAGGAGCGGAGTCAACCCGGCTGTCGGCGAAAGCCAGCGCCGCGCGCAGGAAGGAGCGTCGCGGTGTGGAGTTCATGTTTCCTGCTCAAGGATCCGCGCGACATCGCGCTTGCCATGGAGAATGCGGACGATTCGGATGGTTTTTTCCTCTCGCCGCAGGTAGTAGAGGCGAACATCCTCGAAACCCTGGACGGGCCAAGAGCGCAGTCCTTTCAGGCGGGGGTTTCTGAAATGCCGGAGCGAGCCCGCCTCGGGATTCCGGCGGATGAATTCCGTCGCCTGATCGAGCGCCAGCAGAAACCGGATCACGAGGTCTTCACCGCTTTCTCTCGCATAATACTCCGCGATAGCTTCCGCATCTTGATCTGCTGCTGGCGTCGAGACGCAGTGCAGCGGTTTCATTTCGGCTGGCGTGCGTCGCGGATTTGTCTAACTCTGGCAAGGATGGCCTTCTTCTTCTTGGTCCAGTGCTTGGCGACGAGTGCGATATCCTCGCCGGAGTCGAGGCCCTCAAGTAGCAGCCTTTCGAGCCGCTTCTGGGATTCTTGCTCCCGGGCATCGCGAACCAGGCCTCTGAAGTATTCGCTGACATTGCCGTAGCCCCTGGTTCTGACCTGCGAGTCGACGAAGTCGCGAAGGGAGTCCGGAAGCGAGATGGTGAGTGTGGGCACATTTTAATAATAATTCATAACTAATCTTATGAAGTTGCTTCCCACGGTTGCTTGGGCGATGCCCCGGGAGCCGCCGGGCGCTACAAAGCAACCTTCTTTTTCGGCGGTCGTCTTCGCGGATCGGCCCGACCCAGTAAGCCGTTCACCACTTCCTCCCTTCTCTTTTCCTCGTCCCGTCTAATACTTACCGTTTCACATCACATAGGTTCCCACCGCTCCGCCGTTATCGTCCAGACCGGAGCGGGCCCAACTTTGTCCGCTTCAAAAGGAGCCTCTCATGACCTCAGCCCAACTCGCCGCGTGCCGCGAAAACGCCCAGCTTTCCCGCGGCCCCCGTACCCCCGAGGGGAAAAAGCGTTCCTCCCTCAACGCCTTCCGCCACGGACTCACCGGCCAAATCGTCATCCATACCGCGGAAGACGAGCAAGCCTTCAAGAAGCACTGCGATGGCATCCGCGAAGCTTTGGCCCCCGTCGGTGCTCTCGAGCTCGATCTCGCCCAGGCCATCGCCGAGGACCGCTGGCGCCTCAATCGCGCCCGCGCTCTGGAAAACTCGATCTTCGCCCTCGGCCAAAGCGAACACCTCGTTCAGGACTCCGGCCACCCTGAAGCCGACGCCGCCCTCGCCCAAGGCCGCACCTGGATGGCCCACGCCCATCAGCTCCATCTCCTGACGACTTACGAAAATCGCATCCGCCGTTCGGTGGAAAAGAACACGGCCGAGCTCCAGGCCCTCCAGGCCCAGCGCAAAGCCGCCATCGCCAAAGCGGAAGAAGAAGCTGTGCTACTGGTCCAACTCGCGCAAACTGAAGGCGGAGAATACGACCCCGCCGACGATTTCCCGCCCGAATCCCAGCCTCTTGGCTTCTCACGAAAATACAAACGCGGTCGTGTGGAATCAGGAGTTTGCGGGCTTGGTAGTCTTGGAAGATTTGCTAGTCTTGGAGGGTTTG
Organism: Bryobacteraceae bacterium; assembly: GCA_036521975.1. Classification (GTDB taxonomy): domain Bacteria; phylum Acidobacteriota; class Terriglobia; order Bryobacterales; family Bryobacteraceae; genus Palsa-187. The sequence goes on along the minus strand of DATDGT010000233.1, from coordinate 30 downwards.
GGCCGACAGGGGGCGCGATTGTCTGGCGCG
>DATDGT010000232.1:0-4000 GCA_036521975.1 Bryobacteraceae bacterium | reverse complement strand
AAATTCCGAGATTGACCGGCCAATCTTTCCTCATTTTTCGGCTGTGGTGATTTGGGCGAGCTGATCCGCTACGGCGCGGAGGCGCCGATCGAGCCGTTGGAACTGGCGCCGGGCCGTTTCATCGGTTAAGCAGCGACGGTGCATCTCCAGAAGGTGACGTGTGGCCGCCAGTGCCTGCTGGATGGCGGGAAGGCCGGCGGCGGGGGCGTGCGCGGGAAGAGAGAGCGGGGGCAGGCAGTGAGGTGCGTTCTGGCGTGCGCGATGGAACTCGCGCTGCAGATCCTGCTGGGTGACTTCGAGGTAGCGCAGGGTCATGCCGATGTCTTTGTGCCCCAGCAACTGCATGAGAGCGGGGAGGCTGACGCCGAGACGGAGCATCTCAGTGGCATAACTGTGGCGTAAGCGGTGCGGGGTGACGTGGGTCGAGCATCCGGCGCGTGCAGCGGCGGCGGCCAAGGTGTCATAGAGGCGGTGATAGACGCCCCACGGGCCGCCACGGGGCAGCAGGAAGCCTTCGGATCGGGCCAAGTGTTCCGGCTGGGCCAGGGGACGCAATGCCAGAATGCGTTGTATGATGCCTCGAACCTCGGCATCGACGGGGACGAAGCGTTCAGTATGCAATTTGCCCAGGGGGACGTGAAGCGCCCACTGATCCGGTCCGAGTTGCCGTAGACAGTCCGGAAGCAGGCCGATGCATTCGCCAATGCGGATACCGGTGAAGCGAGTAAGCAGAAGAGCGTTCGAAAGCAGATCGTCGGTGCGACGCAGTTCCTGTTGCAGGCGTTGATCGTCTTCGAGAGGAAGCGGTTTTGGCAGCCATCGATCTCGCGGCGGGAGGTCCTCGCTGCGAATCAGGCCAGTCTGGACAGGGTGGCCGTGGCGGGCCAGATCCTCCAGTAGACGGCGGAGGAAAACCAGGTGCTGTCTGCGGGTATGGTTGCACAATGGCGGATCCTGCTCGCACAGGCAACGAAACCAACTCAGCAAATGCGGATCGCGGCGGAGTTGCGCCAGACGGCGGAGTTGCGGGAAAGCGTGATGGAGATAGCGGAGAAAACGGCGCGCCACAACCCGGTAGGCCTTGAGCGTACCGGGCTGGTGAGCCACGGCGAGGCTCCGGATGTACGATTCGAAGATCTGGTCGAGGCTGGCTTTAGAGGGGCTCATGGGATCGGCGGAGGGGAGAAGCGCGTGCGGTTCTCGACGGCTCGGGCATATTCACGCCACACGTCCTGGGGAGCAAGTTGGACGTACAGCATGGTGGTGTGAATCTGAGCGTGACCCATCAGACGTTGCAGCGCGGGCAGAGAGATGCCGGCGCGCACCATATCGGCGCCAAAGGTGTGGCGGAGGCGATGGGCGTTGGCCTGCGGAACGCGACTGCCCAGGCGATGATGGCGGAACAGGGAACGCAGTCCGGCTGGCGTCATGGCCCGTCCCCGCTGGCGGCCTTTCAGAGAAACGAACAGGGAAGAGGAGTTGGTGAGCGGTCTTTCCAGTTGCAAATACTTTTCAAGCACTTCGATGATTTCCGGCGGCAGCGGCATCACGCGTTTCTTGTTGCCTTTGCCGAGGACCCGCATGTGGGCGTCGGCGAGTTGAAGATCCTCGAGTCGGAGAGCCAGAACCTCACAGGAGCGCAGGCCATCCAGTAACATCAAGCCCACCAGGGCGAGATCGCGAAAGGTGCGAAAGCTGCCCCAGAACCGGGCCACTTCTTCGGCACACAGCGGTACAATCACGCGCTGCGGTTGTCTCAGGCGGAGTCCCCTGGTCAGGGCGCGGCGCACCCGGCCGTCGCCGAGCGGGGATCTGGTGGTATAGCTGCGCCGGAGATGGGACTGACCCGCAGGAATCTCATGGCCATAATGAAAGCGATACAAACATCGCAGTACGCCTAAACGATGATTGATGGTTTGCGGTACGGGTTTGGGATGTTGATCCAGTTGGTGGCGGGCATAGTCGAGCACGGTAGATTCGGTGGTCTCTGACAGCGGCTGGCGTTGCTCCCACCAACGGGCGAAGTGCAGTAGGTCGTAAGCATAAGCGCGCAACGAACGTAATGAAAGTTGGCGAACTCGCTGGGCATCGAGAAACCCGTTGGCCCAGGCTACTTCTCGCCCGTGCTCATCGAGCAGGCGATAAGGCGAGGTGCTGGCGGGCACCGACGGCCGATAGACTACAGAAAACTTCATAGCTGGTCCGCTTCCCGCAGGCGGGCGGTAAAATCGGCGGCGCTGGCGCCGGCGACGAAGTAGCTGTTGGGATCGAGCCCCTCTGGCAACCGAACAATGTGGACGTGGATGCCGACGCTCTGCAATCGACGGGCAAGCTGATGGGCTGCTTTCTGCCCGGCCTGGTTGTCGTCCTGGTCGAAGGCGATGTACACGGAACGGCCTGGCTGCTCGGCAAGCTGAGCCACCTGAGCTGGCGTTAACTGCGTGCCGATCGCACAGGTAGTGTTGCGGAAACCGGCTTGCCACAGCACGGCCAGATCGAAGAGCCCTTCGACGAGAATTACCGTGGGGAAACTGCGGACCGATTCCCAGGCGAACAATCCGCCTTTTGATCGCGGCAATAGACGGTGGGGAAACGCCGCGCCGATGCTACGGCCATAGAGGTTGACGACCTGCCCGTGCTGTCGGCAGGGAAAAACGATCCGCCGGCAGAAGGCATCGCGGCCGTGATGATTGATCAATCCGATTTCCACCAACTGATCGAATGAGGACCACCAAGCAGCCAGATGACGTCGCAAATTTCCGCCGGGGGCATAACCGATGCCGAGTTCCTCGATCAGAGAGGAATCGTGCACTCCGCGACGCTCCAGATAGGCTGTAGCTTCCGGATGGCGGTGCAGTTGAAGCTGATAAAAAGCGGCCGTCTCCTCCAGCAATCGGAAAACGGGGGCGGGGAGCAATTCCTGTTCGAGATGAGCCACCGTTTGGCGGAAGGGTAGATCGAGGAATAGCTGAACAAAGCGGATCAAGTCCCCGCCCCGGCCGCAGCCGTGGCAGTAGAACAGGTTTTTGACGGCATTGACATAGAAGGAGGGGTGCGTTTCCTGGTGCAAGGGACACAACCCGACGAACTCTTGGCGTGAGCCGGTACGACACGGCTTCCAGTTGTGGCGCTGCAAATACTCCAGCAGCGAGACGCGCTGTTTGAGCCGCTCCAGATTCTCGTCCATGGCGCTGCTTTCGCCTCCGGAGTAGAAGTTAGGCGGAAAGCAGCCGTTTTCCCAGGCAAGGATGGTGGGGCGGCGGGAGCGTTCTAAATCCGCAAGGGCCAGAACCGGGCGAGAAACGGGAATACGGTGTGCCAGCGCAAGGGGAGCGAATCGTGCACGAGAATCTCAGTTCTGGTGAGCCATGTGCCTACAGCCCGGATCGTCTGGCGCAGGAAAGAAAACGGCGGCTGAGAAGAATCCAGGCTTCTGCACCATCGGCGCAGCGTGGAGGGATCGGCCACGCGATCGGGGTCTTTGACGGTGGGCGCCGCGGCTTCCCAGGAACGGCCTTCCAGAAAGCGGCGCCGAAGCGCCTGGCTGCGGGCAATGAAGCTGTAATGGCCGTAGGGAGGAGAGAAGGGCGGCAGGAAGGTGAACGTCTTGCCGCACCGGCTGCACAGGCCGCGGCGAATTCCGATCCAATCATGGCGTTGATCGTGCGCCTGTTTGCGGCGGCGTCCATGACCGACGATGGAATCCTGAGAGCAAATCGGGCAATGGCGCAGGATGACCTGCATCCCGGCCTCGGCCCAATCGACTTCGAGGTTGAATTCCGCCACCGAGAGTGGGATAAACAGAATCGTAGTGATGAGGGCTCCGCCCGGCCTGGTCATCTTGCCAGGATCGACAGACCGGTGCGAGGCCCTTCCTCCTAAACAAATCTCACCTGGAAAAGAATAACGCCCCGCTGCCGCCGGCGTGGGGAACGGCACACGAGGTCGGCGGTCAAAAGTACGTCGACTTTCACTCGGATTGGCCGGTTAATCCGAGAAT
>DATDGT010000231.1:0-26343 GCA_036521975.1 Bryobacteraceae bacterium | reverse complement strand
AACAGATCGGAGCGTTGGGACTCCAGCTGAGGCAGAGAGTCGGTCATCAAGGGTCTCCTTTCTCTTAGCGTATATAGACGCTAAGAAAAAAGCTACAAAAAAGAAGACCGATCGAGTCTGCACCTCCATGTCGCGCACCCCATGCATTCGCTCGCGCTCCATCGCCTTCCCGCTCGTGGTATGCTGTTCAGGCTTAGGGGATGACGCCGCGTACGGTTTTTCCACAAGTCTGTATCGCACTCGGGTTTGAGAACGTTGAGGCTCTGCTGAATCACGCGCAGGCGGAGTATGAGGCGGGCGAGCGTTTTCTGGAGTTTCGTCTGGATTACCTCACGCCGCCGGAGCGCGGGCTGGAAGCTATCGCCAAGTTTCTCGCGCGCCGGACGGACTGCATGATTTTGGCCACCTGCCGGCGGCGGCAGAATCAGGGACGTTTCAACGGAAGCGTCGACGAACAGCTTCGGATTCTGGAAAGCGCGCGCGAAGCCGGCGCCAAAGCCGTGGACATCGAAATCGAGAGCGCCGAGAATTGCGCCGAACGCCTGGCGCGGCTACGCTCCAGCGCCAGCGTGCTGATTTCCTACCACAACTACGGCGGCACGCCTCCGCGCCTGGACGCAATTCTGCGGCGCATGGCCCGCATCCCCGCCGACGGATACAAGGTGGTGACCACGGCGCGGAAACCGTCCGACAATCATCGCGTACTCATGCTGGCCAAGAGCCATCCCAAAATCCCCACCGTCCTATTGGCGATGGGGGAAACCGGATTTCCCACGCGCGTGCTTTCACCGGCCTGGGGAGGGCTGTACACCTACGCGGCGCCTAACGCGGCCGAGGGAACAGCGTCGGGTCAGATCTGCGCCAAGCAGCTCCGCTTGCTGTATCGCATGGGGAAATTCTCGCGCGAGGCGCGCATTTATGGAGTCATCGCGGACCCGGTGCGGCATTCCATCTCTCCCGCGGTGCACAACCGAGCGTTTCAGGCCCGGCGCGAGGATGCCATCTATTTACCCTTTTTGGTCTCTCCAAGCCAACTGAAAGATTTCATGCTGCTCGCCGAAAAAATGCCGCTGGCCGGTTTCAGCGTGACCTTGCCCCATAAGCAAAAGATCCTCCGTTACCTGGATTTCGTCGACCCGCTGGCCCGGCGTATCGGCGCGGTGAATACGGTGTGGCGAAAGGCAGGAAAGTGGCGCGGCGCCAATACCGACGCCGCGGGCGTGATCGGGCCGCTGGAAAAGCGCATGAAACTCGGCGGAAGCAAGGTTCTGGTCGTGGGCAACGGCGGGGCGGCGAGGGCAGCAGCCTTCGCGCTGGCCAACTCCGGCGCCAAGCTGGCCATCACCGGACGCAACGTGGATCGCGTCCGCGCGCTCGCGGCCGCTTGTGGCGCCGAATCCCTGGCACGGGAGCAGGCGGAGTCCCGCATGTTCGACATTTTGATTCACGCCACGCCCGTGGGCATGTCGCCGCGCATCGAGGAATGCGTCTTCGACGGACGCATCCCCGCCAAACTGGTTTTCGATATGGTTTACAATCCGGTGGAAACGGCGCTGTTACGGAAGGCCAAACAGCAAGGCGCCGCGATCGTTCCTGGAATTGAGATGTTCGTGGAGCAGGCGGCGCGCCAATTTGAAATTTGGACCGGAGACCGAAGTCCGCGCGCGGTGATGGAAAAGGCCGCGTTGGAGGCTCTGGGCATCCGAGCCGCCGCGGGCGCGCGATAACCAACGGCGCTGCTGTACCATGTTCCTGGAGCCTCTTATGAACCGATTCGCCATCGCCGCCGTTCTGGGTCTCGTTCCCGCGTTGCTTTGCGCGCAGGGCCACACTAGTCCTCCCGCGGACACTTCCGTCACCATCGCCGGCAAGAAAATTCACATCGCCTACTACGCGCCTTCCATGTATGGCCGCAAGATCATGGGCGGTCTGGTACCCTATGGGCAAGTCTGGTGCACCGGCGCGAATTGGGCCACACAGATCGACACCGAAGCCGATTTGGACATGGGCGGGCTTAAGATGCCCAAGGGCAGCTACACCATCTGGACTCTGCCGACGGAGAAGGAATGGACGCTGATAATTAACAAACAGATCGGCCAATTCCACCTGGATTACAACGCGCGCCAGGATTTCGGGCGGGTGAAAATGAATTTGAAAACGCTCGACGCGCCGATAGAGACGTTCACAATTAAGCTCACTCAGGACAGCGCCAACAAAGGGACGCTCGCGCTGCTTTGGGAGAAGACGGAAGCGTCCGAACCATTTACGGCGCGCTAGGTCGCGCGATTTTCAGCTTTCAGCGCACAGCGCGCGGCGCGGGACCGTGCGTTCACTGGAATCCCTGACTCCCCGCCGCGCCGGGCTGCGTTGTGCGCTGAGTCAGTGGAGAGCGTTCAGCGGGGCCATGCGCCGGATAAAACGGGCATGAGACCGGCCGTAACCCACTGAAAAATCGTGCGGTCTCAGATGAGCTTCTGAAGGGTGCCGTCAGCATTCGTTTCAGCTCGATGGCGCGCTGCGATACCAGCGCGCGACTGCTGCCGTAGTCTCAAAGACCGAATCCGAGCGTAAGCTGATCGCTGAAAGCTGAACGCTGATAGCTTGCCCCTAACGTTAAACTTGTACATGCTTCAGCCCGTGACCAGCGGCGCGGATCTGATCCGCGAGATCGATCTCACGATTACGCCGTCCCCGGCGCTTTGGTGGCTGGGCCATGCGGGTTTCGTGGTTCGCTTCGCGAATATTACCTTCTACATCGATCCCTGCTTTTCCGATTTGCCCGGCCGCCCGCGCCTGTGCGCGTCGCCTCTCACCGGCGATCAAGTCCGGCACGCGGACCTGGTTCTCGCCACGCACGCCCACCCTGGCCATTTGGACGCCCCCACTCTCGTGCCGCTTCTGGAGGCATCGCCCGCAGCGAAGCTGGTTCTTCCCAAAAGCGCCGCCAGCCTGGCGCACGCGGGGGGCGTTCCCTGCGACCGCACCTCGCCTACCGATAATGGACTGCGCATCGAATATTTCAAAGAAAATCTCTATGGGCGCATCTATGCGGTACCCTCCGCGCACCGGCGGCTGGATTGGACTCCGGAAGGCGGCTACCCGTATCTGGGTTACCTGATCCGCTTTGGACGCTGGACCATCTATCATGCCGGCGACTGCGCCTGGTATGAGGGTTTGGCGGACAGACTTCGGCCCTTCCAGGTGAACGTTGCCCTGCTGCCCGTGGGAGGGTGCAATTTTTCGACAACCCAGGCGGCTCAGCTCGCCCAGGATATCGGCGCGGAGTGGGTCGTGCCCATGCATTACGGAACGTTCTCGGAGGACTACGGAAACGCCTTCATCGCCCATATGCTGGGCCACCGGCCGAGCCAGCGCTTTCACGTGTTCCGCTGCGGCGAAAAATGGATTGTCCCGGAGGACTAGCCATGCCTGAGCGCGCTATCGCCAGAAACGGGGTCCGCGGAAAACTCAAGATCTTCATGGGCTACGCCGCCGGTGTAGGCAAAACATACCAGATGCTCGAGGAAGGCCAAGATCTCAAGACCCGGGGCGCGGACGTGGTGATCGGTTATTTCGAACCGCATGGCCGCAAAGACACCATCGCGAAAACCGAAGGTCTGGAGATGATTCCGCGCAAGATCGTCAAGTATCGCGAGACCCCGTTCGAGGAAATGGACACGCAAGCCATCCTGGCTCGCCACCCGGAGGTCTGCCTGGTGGACGAATTCCCCCACACGAACGTTCCCGGTTCGGAGCGGGCCAAGCGTTGGGAGGACGTTCAGGTGCTGCTCGAAACCGGCATTTCCGTGCTGACCACGATGAACATCCAGCATCTGGAAAGCCTGAACGATCAAATCTGTCACATTACGGGCGTGCGCGTTCGCGAAACGATCCCCGATTGGGTGGTGCAGCAAGCCAACGAGGTGGTGATGACCGATGTCACCCCTCGCGCGCTGCTCCACCGGCTCGAGCGCGGCGTGGTGTACCCGAAGGAGAAGGCGCAGCAGGCGTTGCTAAACTTTTTCCGCGAGCAGACGCTGGTAGCGCTGCGAGAGTTGGCGCTGCGGCAAGCGGCCCATGAAGTCGAGCAGAGGATCGAGAGCGGCGGCGCCGCGGTGGAGGAGGGCGCGGGCCCGCGCGTCATTTCGGGCGTCAAAATTCTGATCCTGGTGACCGCGGGACCGGAGACAGCGATGTTAATTCGCCGGGCTAAGCGCGTGAGCGATTTCCTGGGAGCCGAGTGCTTCGCCGTCACGGTCCAGCCCAGCGGCACTTTAAACGGTCTTCCGCCCAAAAGCCGCGAGGCCATCGAGCGGTTTCTGAACTTCGCGCGCAATCTTCACATCGAGACACGTGTTCTGGAGGGCGACGATCCTGCTATCGCGCTCGTCGATTTCGCCCATCGCAACGGCATCGCGCAGATCTTCGTCGCCAAGCCCCGCGAGCGGGTGTGGATCCCGCTAATTTCCCGGGATGCCGTGAGCCGCATCGTCTCGCTCGCCAAGGACATGCAGGTGGTGATTGTGTCGCAGAGCGACGGCGTCAATCGCTAGAAGCTGTCAGCGTTCAGCATTCGGCTGTCAGCTTCTAGCGATCAGCTTAAAACGGCGATCCCGAATTCGCCCGCTTCTGCTCCATCGTGATGGGATCGGCGGAGCGAACTGGAATACCATCCGCTGCTGGCCAAGGATATGAAGATGATCCAGCCCAAGGACCACGCGGAACTGTCTTGAGTGCGCGATCGAGCTGAAACGAATGGTGACCGCACTGCTTCAGAAGCTGAAAGCTGCCTTACGTCTGGGTCGTGAGCCACCGAAACATCTGCGCGAACGCTAGAGCCGTAACGATTAAGGCCACCGCGGCGGCCGCACGCCAGAACCCTTCCGTGGAGCGAGAGAACCGCGGAGTTCCCGCCAGATAGCCGACAATAAAGCCGCCCACGCCTCCGCCAATGTGCGCGGCATTATCGATGGCGAAGATGGGAAGCAAGCCGATAAGGAGGACGTAAACGGCCCAGCGCAGATACATGTTGCGGATGGCCGTGCCTTGCGAAGAGCGGTCGCGAACGCCCAGCGCAATCATCGCGCCGATGAGGCCAAAGATTCCGGCCGAGGCCCCGATGGACAAAGCTCCGGGCGCCCACCAACAGCTTGCCAGATAACCCGTGATCGTCGAGATGAAATAAATCACCAGGTAGCGGCTGGTGCCGTAAGCTCCTTCCACCGCCACGCCCAGGTCGAATAGCACCCAGGAATTCATCAGAATGTGAAACAGGCCGCCGTGGAGGAAACCGGCGGTGATCAGCCGCCACCACTGGCCGTAGACGAAAATCGCTCGCCCGCTCTTGGCGCCGAAGTCGAGCAGCGTTTCGGTATCGAGATCGAGCCCAAAGCGGCCCGTTGCGCGCGAACTGTACAGAACCGTGGCCAGAAACAGACCCGCATTGATGAGCAGAATCATCATCGTGGTGAAGCGGGCATGAGGGATCAGTCCGCCCAGCACATTGGAAGGCGAGCGCAGATCGATGGCGCGCGCGCCCAGCTTCAATTCGCAGTACGGGCAGACCTTATCGTCGGCGGTGATGAAGGCCCGGCAATTCGGGCACATGCGACGCTTGTCCACGGACGGTTGTACCCCCATCATCGCATGCCTCTCGCGGCTCACCGCTTCCGATAATGGGGAAGTAGCATGAACACGTACAAAAAACCCAAGCGGCTGCCGAAAACACCGGCACGTGCGCCGAAGAAGCGGCTTACGGTCGGCGCACGCATCATCGAGGGACTGTAGAGCAGGCGACCGTGTTGACCCGCAGAGAGAATGATGATGTTCGGGTTACGTTGCCGCGACCGACTGCAGCCGGGGCTCGCCCGCACAGGGGAAGGGCGTCTCCTCCTTGTTCAGTCGAAGCGCCTCTTGCAGCCACTTGGCCATAGCGCGCTGTTTCCGTCACCCACGCTCAGATCCCGGCCGCTCAGCCAGAGCGGACGAGACTAACGTTTTGACGGAATTTCGATTGTCACGCGCGAACGTGCTTAGGTCAGGATCGTCCGAGATCATTAGCTTGAAAAGGTTCGGTACACGGAGCGCCCTTTTGATCCTCATACCGGGAGCATGCTCCCGCACGATTTCTGTGATCTGGTGTGGTTTCTGTTTTCGCAGCCAATGATGATGGCCGTTAAAGCAGACGGCGGCAGTTTCACGAAGTTCCCGTCGTAGAGCTTCGCCGGACCTTCGCGGGTGGTCGCGATGATGCGGAACTCTCGTTCATAGCACCAGTCCATCGCCTTCGTCAGCACCAGCTCCAAAACGTTGTCGTCCTTCTCCGGGCCATAACTCTGCGGTGTCCACTCGGGATATTCTTCCTTATAACGTATCGGACGAGCATGCCCGATCAGCGCATTATTGTTTGCAAACTCAAGACAGATACCTTTGTGATCGTCAGCGTAATGCGACCACATAAGTGTGTTATTGGGGAACGGCGTCAGGCAGTAGATGCGCCTTTTGGCGATTTCCGTTCCGAGCCGCAACGATGATTCCTCAATATGTTTTCTCAGCTCTTGCGGGTCCGTGCGAAGCATGTTTTCGTAGATTGGGCATCTGGGATCGTCAAGCACTTCTTTCGTCAATGTGCTCCGATAAAAAGCAATCATCGCCTCGCGTTTCTCAGGGTCTTCAAGCATTGGCCGATAATCGAACCACGGCTTGCAATCCCACGGGTCGTTGACGTTGAGCGGATGCGAAAAATGCAGCATCTGCTCCCTGAGCATATCGGCGAGGTATTTCCCACAATACGATTGGTAGTGGTAAAAGTGCGTTATCGTGGACTGTGCTGCCGTGGGATCAATGAGTGGCACTCGAGAGCAGCGTACCTCTACCGAGGATCTGGGCAAATCGGGCGTTCTGCCGATTATGGGGCGTTGAGTTGCCTTATCAACGCAATACCCCTCGTCCCGTTCACCTGGCGCTATACGCGCGCGCCTTTCCAGTAAAGCCAAGTCGCACGGCGAGGTGCTCGGGCGAGAACTTAATTTCTTGAGGAGGCTTGCGAATTTGCGACCGCGTCAATCGGGCTCCTGTTGCTTTGGAGACAGCAGCCTTCATCTGAGCACAACTTTTGACGCTTTTGGTCCTCCCGTATCCGCCAAGTGAGGGTACCAACTCTCGTACATGAGCTACGCTGATACACACTAAACCAAGCGCACTCAGCGAGATATGAACAGAATCTTGGCGGAGGAAGAGGGATTCGAACCCCCGAGCGAGTCACCCCGCTAACGGTTTTCAAGACCGCCGCCTTCAACCACTCGGCCATTCCTCCATTTTCTATCCTACAGCGTTTGCTCATCTTGCAGGTCGTGTCACACCGCGCGTTTGGGGTTTCTAAAGAGGCTTGACAAAAGCTCAGCCGTCAAGTTGACAGAAGGCCCGGTAAGCCCTACTCTTATAGGCGATGGAAGTACATCTCAACGCCGACGTGCAAGCCAAACTCACCCGCCTGGCCGCCGAGCAAGGCCGCGACACGGAGGCGCTTGCCCAAGAAGCCATCGCGCGCTTTGTCGATTACGACGACTGGTTTATCCGCGAGGTGGAGAAGGGCTTGGCGTCCGCCGACCGGGGTGAGCTGTCAACGCATGAAGAAGTAGGCGCGCGGCTTGAGAAGCTGATTGCCGAAAAGCAACCGCGTTGCTAGATGCAATTGCGCTGGTCGGAGGAAGCCGCCGACGACCTCGAACGCATTACCAACTATTTATTTTATTTGAGAAAACGCCGCAGCACGCGCCGGAGTTGGTACGCGCCATTTACAACGCTCCTCACGCACTGCTGACCTCTCCCCATCGCGGGCGTCCAGGCAAGAAGGAGGGCACGCGGGAACTTGTGCTCTCGCCCTTACCCTACATCGTGATCTATCGAATCGCCGGTGACGCTATCCACATCATCCGCATTCTGCACGGTGCGCAGAAGTGGCCTTAAGCACCCATCAAACGCGTGCAACATTCCGTCAAGCTGCGCACTGCGTCCGCGCGGGAAGGGGAGGACGACGCCCAGCTCATCACCCACCCGAGAACGGGCGGCGATGCATCCCTCACGTGATACTCTTCCCTCGTGTCCGCCGTTCGCCTTCAGGAAATCGTCGACGCCCTGGAGACGCAATCCGACGAGCACCTTCAGTTTCTGGATTTGGATAGTGGCGAAGTGGAGGTGATTTCGAGGGATATTCTCCACGACGCCGAGGAGAACGACGAAATGCCCGATCTCCCGAAATGGCAGGAACGGGAATGGGAGGTCGCGAGGCGGATCTTCACGACAGATCGTTTCAGGAAGCTGCCCACCAAGTACGACGTTCATGAATGGTCGATCATGGAAGAGTTTCGCTTTCGGTGGAGTCCGATAGAATCCGCGAGGACCTCCTGAACGCGATTCACGGCTCGGGCGCTTTCCGGTACTTCAAGGACACCCTTCGCCGCTACCGCATCGAAAAGAATTGGTACGCGTTTCGCACCGACGCCCTACGCGAAATCGCCATCGAATGGTGCGAGCAAAACGGCATCGCATGGGAGGAATGAATTAAGCGCACAGCGAATGCGTTGTGCGCGCTCGAGGTTTACGCTGCGCTCCCGCTCGCCGCGGTTCCCAGGGAGGGCGATTCCGCGGCGGTTTTGTGGCCGCGCGGCGGGGAAACCTTAACTGGCAAGATCAGGGCGAGTGCCAGCAGGGCGGCGATCAAATAGAACGCTTGCGCATAGCCCCCCGTGGATTCGCGCAAATAAGCGAACAGCAGTGGCCCAAAGGCGGCAGGGAAGGCCCAGGGCAGCATCATCAAGCCAAAGATCGGGCCTACGTGGCGGGGACCGAAATAATCGGCGGCGAAGGCCGGGGTGATTCCATAGCCTCCTCCGTAACACATCACGATGACGAACGTGACGATTGTCAGAAGCGTCGGCGAGGCGATCGAATGGTAGATCAGAAAAAGAACCGCCTGCAGCAGGTACATGGCGAAGAACGCGGTTTTCCTCGCCGTGACGTCGGAAATCCAGGCCCACAATATGCGGCCGAGTCCGTTGCCGACGCTGATGACTCCGACCAGCGCGGCCGCGGTCCCGGCGCTCACCCTGCCCATCTCCTGGAAAATCGGCGCGGCCTGGGAGACGACCGATAGTCCCGCAATGGTGTTGATCGACATGAGAGCGCACAGCGCCCACCATTGCCAGGTGCGCAGCGCTTCGCCCAGCGTGAAGTCGCGATCGGACCGCTGTGCGAGTTGTGCGCCGCTGGGCTGCCAACCCGCGGGGCGCCACCCTTCGGGCGGGTTCTGCATGAACCATCCCGAAACCACCGCGACGGCCGCGTAAGCGACGCCGAGATAACCGAAAGTGGGCATCAGGCCCACGCTCTGCAGGAGCTTGCCGGCCACCGGGGCCGCGATAAGGGAGCCTGCACCGAAGCCTCCCACCGCAATGCCTGTGATCAAACCGCGGCGGTCGGGGAACCATTTGACGAGGACAGCGATCGGTACGATATAACCCATGCCCAATCCTGCGCCTCCGATAATTCCGTAACCGAGATACAACAGCCAAAGCTTATGAGCGGCCATGCTCGAGAGAAAAACGCCTCCGCCCCAGAGCAGACCGGCGATCACGGCGACCACTCGAGGGCCGCGGCGGTTCAACCAGACCCCGCCGAGCGATGCCGTGCAGCCCAGAATAAACCAGCAGACGGTGAAGGTGAACGAGACCTGAGCGATGCTCCACCCGAATTCCTTCACCAGAGGGATGCGAAACACGCTCCATGCATAGGCCGAACCGAGAGCCATCTGCAGGCACACGCCCGCAACCGCGATCCACCATCGATTGATTGAGCGCATATATGTAATGTACCCCGCCGGTCTCGTACGTAGCGAGACCGCCCCCGGCCCAGAGGGCACCCCGTCGCGGCTCAGCCGGGCGTGCCAGGTGCATACGGTCAACTCGAAAATAGTGCAAGATTGTTTGTGCAAGGATCGATATTCCCGAAGGAGGAGAATCGAAATGAAGTTTGCTCCCAAACTCTGTGCCTCTGTGTTATGCCTCGCACTCCCGAACTTCGCCGCAGACGCGGCGGCCGATGCCAACCTTCGGAAGAAAGCTGACCAGATCCAAACGCGAATCCTCGCCTTTGACAGCCATCTGGATCTTCCGTTTGACTACGCCGGAGCCGCCGAAGATGGGAAGACTCAGTTTGATCTGCCCAAAGCGTTCCGCGGCCATTTGAAGGGCGCTGCGCTGGCGGTGTTCGTGCCGCAAGGCCCGCGCACGCCGGAAGGCTATGCCAAAGCTCGTGAGGACGCCGAGAAGAAGTACCAATTGATCAAAGCGGTCGCGGAAGCGAATCCGAATCGAGCGACAATCGCCTACTCGCCCGAGGATGTGCGGCGCATCGCCAGCCAAGGCAAGTTCGCGGTGGTGATCAGCATGCTGAATGCGTACCCGCTCGGCTCCGATTTGTCCCAGTTGGATGAATGGTACAAGCGCGGAGTACGGGTTCTGGGCTATACGCATGCCGGGCACAACGATTGGGCGGATTCCTCGCGCCCAAGCGCCGCCCTGAAAGACAAACCGGAGGAGCACGGCGGTCTTTCCGATCTTGGGAAAAAAGGCATTGCACGTCTCAACGAACTTGGCATGCTCATCGATGTTTCTCAACTCACCACTCCCGCCTTAAAACAGGTCCTCAGCCTCACAAAAGCTCCGGTGGTGGCGACGCATTCCGGGATCAAGGCCCTGGTGGACTCCCCGCGCAACCTGACGGATGAGGAACTGGAATTGATCAGGAGGAACGGCGGCGTGGTCCAGGTTGTCGCGTTCAGCAACTATCTGCGAAAGGCTCCCGCGGTGGAGGGAAAACAGACTGCGCCCCCAGCCACGGTTTCCCAATTTGTGGATGCGATCGTCTACGCCGTAAAAAAAATCGGCATCGATCACGTGGGGATTGCGTCGGACTTCAATCACGGAGGCGGCATTGCGGGATGGCAGAACGAAGGCGAGGTACCGAACGTAACCATCGAGCTGCTTCGCCGGGGCTACTCCGAACGCGACATCGCGAAGCTTTGGGGCGGAAACTTCCTGCGCGTCTGGGGCGAAGCTCAAAAGGCGGGAAACAAGGCAAAGTTATAGCCGTGCTACGCGACATGTTGATGACGCGAATGCGGAGAAAAATCATGAGTCTCTCAAAATGCAATATCACCTGTGCCTTTGCGGCTTTATCCCTGGCGAGTGCGGCCGGGGCGCAGCCTGCCCTTGCCCCGGATTCGATCGAAGGCCACCTTGCCGCCGGCAAGACTGCAGCGGGCGGCCGGGACAACACTGCCGATTTTTACGGATTGGTCACCGCGCTCTGCGTCGCCCCGCTGAACGCCCCAGTTCGGCCAGACGCACCGGCGCCCAGAAGGAACCCCAACCGGGCGAGCACATACACCGAACCCAAACAGGCTTTTGACGACCTGTATTGGATGGGCACACCTTCCCGTTCGACCTGGGCCCTGACCACCAGCGACGGAATTATTCTCTACGACACACAGAGCGTTTATGATGCGGAGGATGTAATTGCCGGCGGTCTGAGAAAGCTCGGGCTCGATCCCGCCAAAGTGAAATACGTCATCATCTCCCATGCCCATGAAAACGAAGTCGGCGGCGCGAAACTGATGCAAGAAAAATATGGAGCCCACATTGTCATGGGAGCAGGCGATTGGGATTTGGTGGATCAATCCGTCAATGGTTTTCCGAACGGTAAGCCTAAGCGTGACATTGTGGCCACCGATGGCATGAAGATTACGCTCGGCGACAGGACAGTTACGCTATATCTGATGCCGGGCCACACACCGGGGACAATTTCCGGGATCTTTCTAGTGCATGACCATGGCAAACCGCTGACCGTAGCTTATTCTGGTGGCACGGAATTCAACTTCGTAAACGACGTTGCCCATTTTGATACCTATCTGGCTTCTGAGCGGAAATTTGCAGCCATCGCGGCCGCCGCCGGCGCCACCATCATCATGGGAAACCAATCTCAGTTTGATGGCGCGGCTCTCAAGCTGCGGACGCTTGCCGACCGGCGGCCTGGCGAGGCGCATCCCCTCGACATCGGCGCGGCTGCGGTGGCGCGCTACTTCAAGATTGAAGACGAATGCGCACAGGCAGTGCGCCTCAAGTTGGTCGCCCAACAGCGCGACGGCACGCATTAGTTAAGCCCTATGGGCGGGCGGCGACGCCTCAACGTATCTCTATCGGTGCAATGCTCGCCGCTCGCTTACCGCCGGCCTCTTCGGCACTCACTTCCAACAAGTAAGATCCTGAATCGATCCCATCGAGCGGCAGAGGTTCTCCGATTCGAACCACAGCGCCGTCTCGCGGAGCTTCGATTCGGATCGGCCCGCTATCCTTTTTCGTCGCACGAGTGTTGGCGTCGAGAATGCGAAGATCGACGGTAACGGGCGCGGGCCGCGGCTCATAGGCCTCGAAGTAGACGAACCCCGGTCCTCCTTTCGCGAATTGATCTGAACCGGACGGTACATAGCGTGTACCGGCTGCCACCAGTGAAGTGCGATTGCCAAGAAGGACGCTGTTGCCTCCCAAGTCCAATTCCGAAGCCGGAGCGGTCTCGCGGCTGAGAGCCAGGCCGCTGATAGCGAACTCGCCCGGATCATAGGGATTAATATTCAGGGGAAGTTCCAGCTTTCCGAACTCCTTCCCGCCTGAGCTGAACACCACGGTGAACGTGTACCGGCCCGCGGCAATGCCGAAGGTTTTCTCGTAACGAGGGGAATCCAACCGCACCTTATCGTTGACTCGCGCGGCGACAGTATTGTCGGATGCGATGGCCTGGGCGAGGACGTCGATCTCCGGCGGAACACCGGCGGAGGCGAGCTGCAATACCAGGTGCACTCGCGCCACATTGGCCGCGGTGTAGAAAAACGGAAGCAGAATCGACGCCGTGAGATTGCCGCGCTGCGAGTCCGCGGCGCGCTCTTCCAAATCCTTGACGACGCGGTTTTCCGTGACGCGGTTTTCCGTGACCCCGTTTTCTGTAACAAGGTCGAGCGGCTTTTCGGTGCAATAGCTGGAGCGTGCACGCAAGGTAACTCCGCTGCGGTCGACCTTCACTCGCAGCGTGTGGCAAGCCCCGATTTTGGAATCGGGCGGCGTGTAGGCGATGACGTAATACCCATCCTGCTCTTGTGCGATTTTGCGCAAGCCGTCCTGGATCGGCGTGGTGTTGGAGACCGCGAATCCGCCGGTGCCGCGCGCCAACGAAATCAACGTCTGCGGATCGTACAGCGGCGACGGGACGTCACGGGGCATGCGGCCGCGCCCTGATCCTGGTTGTCCCAAGGAAGGCAGACCTACCGCGCCGTCGCTCAAATCTGTCCCGCCGGACAAAGCGGGATCGCTCAGGTCGAAGGAATAGAAGGAATAGACGGAGACTTTCGCTCGGTTGCAAGCATCTATCACGCTCCCCAGTTGCTCCTTCTGCATTGTCGGCACGCCACCGGAAAAGAGAATCAGCGTCTTCCGTCCGGGAAGATTTTCCAAGCTCCTGGCGAAGGAGGCTAGCGCGAGGAGAACACTTCGAGACGAGACGTTGGCGAGGACCGTGGCAGGATCGGAACGATCCACGGACGCCGCCCCATTGGAAGGCTGCGTCTTGTTCAGGGCGTCTTTGAGGCGCCCGGGGTTGTCCGTGAAGGTTTGCACCACTCGGACGTCGCGATCGTAGTTTACAATCTCCGTCAGGTGATCCGGCCCGGCATTCGCGTCGATAAATCTGGCCACGTCCGGCCGCGAGCGTAGCTGGTCCGCCATCGCCAGACTGCCCTCGTCAAAGAATAGGATCGTGCGGCTGGGCCGGCTGGCGTTCAAGGAGACGCTTTGGATGGTCTGTTCCTTGTTGTCCTCCCAGATGCGAAAGTCTTTGGCGGAAAGATCGCGCACCGGCTGGTCCTTCTTTCCCGTCACGATGGCATCCACTGACACCAGCCGGGTCTCCGTCTGAATGACGGCCGGTTTCTGACCCAAAACAACATCCGGCAAGAAGGCGCACAGAAGGGCAGACAGAACGGTGAATCGAAGGTTCATTGGATTTCGACGCCTGCATTGCGCGCGGCCAGGGATTGTTCTTGCGAACGACGCGCGACGACTCTCACGAAATAACGCGCAGGCGACACCTCGAAATTCTCCTCGATGCACAGACGAAGACTCATAGCTCCTCGCCGGCTGCTTTAGACCTGCCAAGTCGCATTTCGCCGAATCGATTAGGCCCTTTACGTATGATAGCCACCCGGGGGAACTCGCAGATTCACCTGGACGTATCGTCGCGGTGCCGTGCAAATGGGGAGTCACGCGGCGGCTGGAACTCGCGTTTTATCCGCCGATTCGTCAGATTTCGAGTTTGCCCGTGCTGTCGCCGAAGCTATCCTGGTGGACTCCCAGTTTGTCCAACAGCGCCAGCATCAAATTCGACATGGGCGTGTGCGCCGGAAAGGCCAAGTGGCGGCCGCCCTTCAATTGGCCGCAAGCGCCGCCCGCCACCACGATGGGCAGCGGATCGTGATCGTGCTGGTTGCCGTTGCTCATGCTGCTGCCGTACAGCACCGTCGAATGATCCAGCAGGCTGCCGTCGCCGTCCGGCGTCGCGCGCAATTTTTCCAAAAAATAGGCGAGCATCTGCACGTGATACTTATTGATCAGCGCGAAAGTATCCATGCGAGCGCGCACATTGGAATGGTGCGACGCGCCATGGAACCCGTCGCGCACACCGCTGTTCGGATAAGTTGCGCCGCTGGTGTCGCGCGCATACATCAATGTCGAAATGCGGGTGATCTCCGCGCGCCAGGCGAGCACCTGCAAATCGAACATGAGTTTCATGTGATCCTCGAAAGCTTCGGGAATGCCGACGGGAGCTTCGGGAACGTTCAGCTCGGTTGCGGATTGCTCCTCGGCCTTCTGAATGCGGCGCTCGATTTCGCGAATGTCATCGAGATACTCACCCAGCCGGACGCGATCGCTGGGATCGAGCTTCGCCTCGAGCCGCGCGACCTTGTCCGTCACCGAATCGAGAATGCTGCCATCTTGCTTTTTCCGTGACAGACGCTGCGCGGAGTTGCTGCCATCGCCGAACAGCCGCTCAAAGACCACTTGCGGGCTGTTTTCCATCGGAAGAGGCAAGGTGGCCGTCCGCCAGGAGATGGTGTTGTAATACGCGCAGCCGTACCCCGAGCCGCAATTCAAACCAACTTCTTCGATGGCCAGTTCGATCGAGGGCAAAGGCGTGTCCTGACCGATGTGTTCCGCCAGCACCTGATCCATGGTCATGCCCGCGTGGACCGAGCCTTTCTCGGGATGCGCACCGCTCAGAAATACAGCGGCGGAGCGGGCGTGGTCCGCGCCTGCGTCCGAGCCTACGCCGCCGGCGGCAGGGTGAGCGAGGTGGCTCAACACGCAAATGCGGTCACGCACTTTTTCCAGCGGCTTCAGACTTTCGGAGAACTCGAAATCCGAGCCTTCCCGCGCGGGGGTCCACTTGTCCATGGTCGCGCCGTGAGGAACGTAGATGCCGCAAAAGCGGTTCTTGGGAACAGCGGCGGTTTTGGCCAGCGGCGTCTGCGCCGGGAGCATCGAATCCAGCAGCGGCAGGGAAAGACTCGCGCCTACTCCGCGGAGTACCGCGCGGCGGGACAAATGTTTCTTGGTGACAAAGTTCATCGTTTTTACTCCGCCTTCTGACTTCTGTCTTCTGACTTCTGGACTTCTCTCATTTGGAATGGCTGGCTCCTCACGATCCCCAACACCAGCTCGGAGAACCGGTAGCGGTCCGGCGCCGCTTCCCGCGCCGCTTCCCGCATTATGGCGCGCACCACCGGCATGTCCGTATACTTCGTTTCGCGCCCCACTCCATACATCAGCAACTTTTCGGTCACAGTGGCGACAAACGCTTCGGACCGGTCCAGAAGAGCTTTTCGCAAGCTGGCCGGTCCATCTATCTTCGTGCCGTCCACCAATTGGCCGGAGGCATCGATCTTAAAACCCGAATCCATGGTACGCCATTGGCCAACTCCATCGAAGTTTTCGAGCGCCAGCCCAATCGGGTCCATGATCTTGTGGCAGCCGGCACACGCGGGATTGGAGCGGTGTTCCTCCATTCGCTCGCGAACCGATGTGCCCGCGACGCCGCTCGTGTTTTCCTTCAGCGGCGGAACATTGGGCGGAGGCAAGGGCGGAGGGCTGCCGAGCAGGTTTTCCAGAATCCATTTGCCGCGCTCCACCGGCGACGTCCGATTCGCGTTGGAGGTGACCAGCAGAATGCTTCCCTGCCCCAGCAAACCCCGGCGCGCGTCGTTAGGAACGGGAACGCGCCGGAAGTCCGGGCCGTAGACGTTGGGAATGCCGTAGTGCTTAGCCAGCCGCTCGTTCACGAACGTATAGTCGGCGTCGAGAAGATCCAACACGGACCGGTCTTCGCGCAGAATGCTTTCAAACAACATTTCCGTCTCCCGTTGAAAAGCCTGGCGGAGATTGTCGTCGAAATCGGGGAATTCGCGCGAGTCGGGATTGGCGCTCTTCAAGTCACGAAGATAGAGCCATTGGCCGGCGAAGTTAATCACTAGCGCCCGCGACCGGGGATCGGCGAGCATGCGCCGCGTCTCCTGCTCCAGAACCTCGGGTTGATGAAGCTTGCCCTCAATCGCCAGATTCAAGAGCTCGTCGTCAGGGATGCTGGACCACAGGAAGAACGACAACCGCGAAGCCAACTCCGTATCGCTGATCCGATATGGCGTATTCGGTGGAACCTGGGCGGGAGGTGGTTCGAAGCGGAAGACGAATTCCGGGTCGGCCAGGATGCGCCGCAGGGCCATTTCGATTCCGCCCTCGAACCTTCCCGTATTGGTCCGTTCCTGTTGGTAGAAGCTCAGCAAAGTTTCCAGGTCCGCATCGGAGGGGGCCCGCCGGAACGCGCGACGAACCAGGTTGGAAACGATCTTGCGGGCGCACGGAATCTCCTCCGCCGGCGCGCTGGGGTGACACACAAAGATCCGCCGGCGGCTAGGCGTGTCACCAGGACCGGTCGGGTTGTAAGGACCGGTGATGTCGACGCGAGCGAGGTGCGGCACAGCGGTGTATCCATACTGCATTCCGATGTTCGGATCGTGGGTGCTCGACATCGGACGACGTACCAAGTCCTCGATGGCGTCGTAGCCGCTCTGAGGAAAATCGACCCCGATCGCTTGCGGCCCCGCTTTTACGTTCAGCCGGAACTCGAGATGGATATTCGGGCTCATCTTTACGCGCTCGGCCAAAGGATCGGTCAGAGGCGGCTTCGGCGCAGGCGTTCCCGGGCTTTCGCGCATGAAAAAGTAGGCCACGTCCTCCAGTTCGTAAATCTTGACGCGCTCGCCATTCATAGTGACCTCGAGTTGTTGTCCTTGCGCCGACTGTCCAAAGACTTGCCCGAAGCTGAGTTTCGATAACGACAACTTAATCAGATACTCCGCATCCAGGGGAAAATTGTGCTCGATCAGCGCGCCGCCGCGGGTCCCAAGCGGAAGACCGTCGATTGTTTCGGTCTGCGTCAGATCGCCCTTCACCGTGTAAGTGACGTCCGTGGGAGCGGTGTCCGGGTCTCCCACCGCCAATCGGCTGATTTTGGCCGCCGCGGATACATAGCGCTCGAGCAGAGCGGGAGAAACGCCCAAGACATCGGCGATATTATCGAAGCCATTGCTCGAATCGTCGGCGGGCAGCAGCGTGGTGGGGTCCACCTCAATGCCCAGCAAGTCCCGAATGGCGTTGGCGTATTCGCCGCGATTCATGCGGTGCAGGGGCGCTCGCCCGGGGTTCGGATTCAATGCGGCGGCGCGATCCAGTGCGCCTTCGACGGCGCCGGCGAACGCATCCAGTGCTTGCCTGTCCGGCCGGGGCGCGCCTGCCGGCGGCATCATGCCGGCTCGGATTTTGCGGACGACCTTTTCCCAGGCCTCCGCGTTCGCGCCGGCGTGATCCGGATCAAGCTTTTCGAGTTCCAGCCCGCCGGTCTTCAGCTTTTCGTTATGGCAGGTGATGCAATACCGATTCATCAACGCCCACGGTTGCGCTTCGGACGTGGGTTGCCGCGCGCCCACCTGCCCCCAGGCGACGCCGGCGGCCATGAACGCGACAAGGCTTCGGATCACATTCCTCGTCATTGCTGAGCTGCTGCTCCATTCACCATCAACTGCTTCAGCAGCGCGATCGCTTGGGGCTTCGCCTCGGGCGGCCGCACAGCCAGGAAAATGCCTTCCGCGAAGGTCATAGGTGTCCGTCCAGCGTTATCCTTCACGTCGAGGCTGGCGCCGTGGCTGGCGAGAATTTGGATAACGGATTCCCAGCCTCGATTGGCCGCGCCGTGCATCGCCGTCAGGCCTAATGAATTCGCGCCGTTCACACTCGCGCCACGCTCCAGACACAGCTTGACGGCTTGGACATACTCGTCCTCACTGTGGCTGTAAGTTTGCCCTGGAATCCAATTGATTCCGGAGGCGGCCATCAGCGCGGTTGTCCCTTGCGTCGTGGCGATATTCGGATCCGTGCCGTATTCCAGCAACAGCCGCATGACCTCGATGTCGCCCGAGAGCGCTGCGCGCACAAAGGAAGTTTGCCCATCGAAGTTCACCCAGGAGGCATCGAACTGCATCAGCCCATGAACTGGCACCGTATCCGTTTTCTCGTTGGGATCGGCCCCTTTCTTGAGCAGAGCCTTAATCAAGTCCAGCGGGTCGCGACCATCGGTGGGAAGGTCGCCGTACTTTTCGTGATTGAAATTGCGCAGATCGATAGCCCCAAACAGCGCCGCGCGCCCATATGCGTCGGCCGCGTTCGGGTTCGCGCCCCGTTCCAGCAACTCCGTCGCCAGGCCCACCTGCCCGTTCAAGAGCGCGATCAATAGAGGCGATGTACGGTTGCCGGACGGCGAATTGATATCGGCTCCGCGATCCAACAGCAGCCGCATCATCGCGGCGTTGCCGTCGCGAACGGCGAAAAGCAAGGGCGTCATCCCGCCGTCGGCGGTCGGTAAGGCGCGCTGCCGTACGATGCCGGTTCCCGACGCGCCGCCCGCGCGGGCGGGCACGTATTCGCCCTTGGGCACGGTGATATTCGTATGCGCGTTAATGTCCGCGCCTCGCGTCAGCAGAAGATTGACCACGTCGGTGTGATTTTCGAGCACGGCCCACATCAGCGCGGTCTGTGCGTGAACACCATCTTTAGCGTTCACGTTCGCTCCCCGATCCAGCAATAATTGGACTGCCGCGAGTTTGCCCGTGCGAGCCGCCGTCATGAGCGCGGTTTCTCCGCCCGGCGTGGCGCTGTTCGCATCGGCCCCGGCATCCAGGAGGTTCCGTATGTTCGCCGCATCGCCATTCACGGCGGCGAGATTCATCGGCGTGACGCCGTAGCGGTTCGCCGCCTTCACGTCGGCGCCGGCTTTGATAAGCGTTTCCGTGGTCGCCGGATCGTCGTGCCTCACCGCCCAGTGCAAAGCCGTGGTCCCATCCGGTTGCGGAGTGTTCACACCGGCCCCTTCGCTGAGTAGCGAGCGGACCGCTTCCCCATCTCCTCGCATGGCGGCATCCGCGAGTCGCGTGTCCGCGCCGGAGGCGGAAACCACGGCCGCAGCGAACAGCAACGCGGCGAACAGATGTTGGAGCTGGTTCTTCATTTACACGCCTCCCTTGCGTTATTCGACCATGCCCGCGTGGCCGCGTCAAGGCCCTTTTGACTCTGCCTTGCTGTGATAACGTGAGTAAGCTCATGTCGAAGGCAACTCTAGCTTCGTTGACAGGGGGCGTCAGCCTCGTCCTCTTACTCGCCCATTTCGAGGCCCATGGCCAGCAGCCGGGTGGACAAACGGGCAAGGCAGCCCCAAAGGGAGGCGTGGAAGGACGGCTCACCTGGTTCGACCGGCAAGGCAAAGTAGTGGGCACGGCCGGCGAACCGGGCTTGTACCGCACTCTGACGATTTCACCAGACGGAAAGCGAGTGGCTTTCGAGCGCGCCGATCCACAGAGCGGGAACCGCGACATATGGCTGCTTGAAATCGCCAGCGGGACGATAACTCGATTTACATCGGATCCCGCCTGGGAGGCGTTTCCCACCTGGTCGCCGGATGGACGCCGCATCATCTTCACCTCCAATCGGAGCGGAACCTACGACTTGTACCAGAAAGCCTCCAACGGCGTGGGAGAGGAGGAGCTGGTCTATCAATCGAGCGAGGGGAAGGGCCCCAACAGTTGGTCGCCCGATGGCCGATTTCTGATCTATTACAGCCTCGGGCAGCCCACTCATTTAAGACTGCTAGCCGTTGCCGGACTCCCGGATCGCAAACCGGCCCCTTTGGTCGACGAGCAGTTCACGAGCATCACGGGCCGGTTTTCTCCAGACGGTCGCTGGATCGCATACAGCTCCAATGAATCGGGCAGCAACGAGATCGCGGTGAGGCCGTTCGATCCTGCCTCGGCGACCGCGGGCAAGCCCGTGATCGTAACCAGGGGAGGCGGGCGAGCTCCTCTTTGGCGAGGAGATGGTAAAGAGATCTTCTATATCGCTCAAGACGGAACCGCGACCGCAGTGGAAGTCAGCGCCGGCGGCAGATTTCAGACTGGGGCTCCGAAGCCAATGTTTAAAGTTCCTGCCGGTGTGCTGTTCTGGGATGTGTTGCCGGACGGCACTAGATTCCTCATGCCCGTCCCGCAACAGTGAGAACGGGCCGCTGTATCATCCGTGTGCATCCGCGTTCATCTGTGGGCTTAAGGAATCTTGTTTACGGCACAGCCGCGCTGTGGGGCGGCCAATCCTGGCCGCAGCCGGCTCCGCAGCACTATTTCACGACAGGAATAGGCTGAATCTTTCTTCGATATTCCGGATAAAGAGTTTCAGGTTTTCCGATGGCGGCATCGCGCGGGACGCCATACTTCGTGGTCATCTCATCCACGAAGGGATTCTTCTCGGGCAGGTAATGCGGAGCTGTTAGCGCCGTGCTCCCCTCGAAAGCGGTAATGCACGGCGGCCCAATGGGAGACACAGGCGTTGCGCTGACTTGGAAACTTCTGGACAAGATCCATGTTTCCGCAAGGTAGATTGGATCCTCGATGATCGCGAGAACCGTCATGATGTCGCCGTGGCGGTAAAAGCGCGAGGTCATCGTCGCTTCATCGCTCGAGGGCGCGCCGGTTTTGCGCAGGAATCCCGCCTTCATATGCGTGGTGTAGGCGACCAGTGTGTTGCCTTCCCATTTCCCTGTCGTGAAGCCAGCCCGAGTGTGTTCGGCGTATTGGGACGGGTGAGGACGGCCATCCATCCAAATCGTAATGGGCGCCCGATCTTCCCAACCGCCGATTGTGTAGGAGATCACGTTTCCCTTCAGCGGATCTGTTTCGGCCCAAATTCTCAAACCAAACGGTCCTTGAACGAAGTAAAAAGCCGGCCAGCCCTGGCACTGGCGTTCCACCATCGCGAGCTGCGACTCGGAATAACTGAGGGCCCTGACTCGTCCTTCCTCGTTCAGGGGGATTCCCGTGAAATCTACTGGTAGCCCATCGCCGGCAAGGACCTCATGGTTTCGCGCCGCCCAAGAGCCGGTAATCTCAAACTGTGCCGCGGCTATCTGGCAGGCGCACAACGAAAGGAATACCGCGGCGAGCCTCGTAGGGCAAGCGCACAGCGAATGCGTTGTGCGCGTTAAAGCACAAGCGCACAGCGAATGCGTTGTGCGCGTCAATGCATTGATGGAACGACTTATTTTGCGGTGCATGGCGTCGGATCCCATTTCGAACCGTCGGTCTCTTTCTTGAATTGCGAACTCACGATAAACGGCTGCTGGAGGTACTGCGGATCGTCGACAATCGTTGTCACCAGCAACACTTGACCACCACCCGGGAGCGGCGCGACATCGAAGTATTCCGTAACGGCAGCGTTCTCGCTATAAGGAACGCCATTCTTTCGCAGATATCCGGGAGCGAAGGTTGTTGGTTGCGACCTTCAGCGAGGTTGGTTTTTGCCACTCCGCGGATGAATAACCCTGCCAAGTCCGCTCACCCGGCGACGACGGCGCCGAATTGAGCGCCGACTTGAAATGGAAAAGCCGCGTCTGCATGCCATAGTCGCTGTCCACCCGCAGCGTGTTATCGTCCTCCCACGAAATGTGAAAGCGCGCCGGCAACCGCATAATCGCGCCGGCTCCATACGCCTTGCACTGATTGCCCGCGGCCTCGTCTGCCTGCGGGTTCCACGCATCGGCGATCTTACGCGCCTCCGCCGTCATGGGTACGGCCTGATAATCGCCTTTATGTGGCGTGACCATCCGGAAACGCCAGTCTTCTGTCACAAAAGCCACCCAAAAGCCCGTGAGATCGGTGGTCGCGGAGTTTTTCGCCGATGCCGCGGCGGTCGCTCGCGCTCCATTGTCCTGGCCGGCCATCCGCCGCCCCGCAAGAACGAATAATAGTAGGACGAAGGCCCCAAGGAAAACAAGACTCCTGACCCCTGTCTCCTGACTCCTGTCTTCTGATTCTCATTTCGCTTTTCCGCTGAGACTGAGATACACCGCTTCGACGAAATTGTTGGTGGTCCAAGAACCCGTATCCGAGCCGTACCGGCGCGTGTAACCCCGAGCTGGCGCGGCTGCTTTGACTTGTTCCAGCGTGAGGCCTTGTTTCATCAGATCGCGAATGCGATCGCGGATGATCGCCACCATGTCGCGGTATTCGACGACATCAAGTTGATCGCAGATTCGGCCGTGGCCGGGAATGATCAACGTGCCTTCCTCGCGGGAGACGATCGGCACGGATGGAATGGCCGTATCGACGAGCTTCTGCAAGGCCGCGATTTCGCCCTGAATGCTCCCGCCCTTCGCGATATCGATCACCGGGAAACGCCTTGTGTCAAGGACATCGCCCGCCACGACAACGTCGGAGCGGCGAAAGAAAACTATCGCGTCGCCATCTGTGTGCGCCGCCGGCTCATGGAAGATTTCAATGCCTTCGCCGTTAAGGTACATGTACTTCCGTGGCTGGTTGAAAGTTTCCGTCGGCCAGGCGCCAGCCGGAAATGGCGAAGGTTGCCCGCTGGGTCCGCTGATCCTGCTCAAGACCTGCTCCACGGAAAGTATCGATGCTCCGCCGCCCAAAAAATCGGCGGCGAGACCCGGTCCGCCGGCTTGCGTGAAAAGCGTCTGCCCGGCCTTCGCGACCGTAGCGTTTCCGCCCACATGATCCGGATCGGCGCTGGTGTCGATCACGTATCGGATTGGTTGTGCCGTAACTTTTTTGATCGCGGCGACGACAAGATCCGCGCTCGATGCGGAACCTGAGTCGACCACCACAACGCCATCCCCTCCCACCTGAAAACCGATGTTGGCACCCGCGCCCGCAATCATATAGAAGTTCGGCCGCACTTGAAGCACTTCAAGATTCGCGCCCGGAGGCTGCTGCGCCGCCACGGTGCCGAGAGCGATTAAGGCAGCGCAGGTAATCGCGGTGGCGCGGGGGCGCATAAACTCTCGAACAATTCTACTCCAGCTTTTGGAGGGCGGACTTCAGTCCGCGCCGGACTTCAGTCCCGCTCTGGAGTTTCTCTCCAGGAATTTGCTACGGGGCTACTCGCGCTACGCAGCTACATTTCGTGCAGTTGGGGTTGGCAACATGGTGCCACAGCGCGGCCTCGCCGCAAACGATGTAGGGCGGGCTTTAGCCTAACGTCGTTTTCAACATGGTCTTGCAATCGAGACATTTATAGCCAGTTATGTTCTTTTGGTGGCAGGCCCTCGGCCTGCGGCGGCCTCTCAGGCCGCCTTCCAAAGATGCAGTGGGCCTGAGAGCTCCGCGTCGGCCATGGACCTGCCCCACAAAATCAGCAACTTACGAACTGTCAGGAGAACTAAGTGACATTGAGGCTTTAGCCCCAATGCTGTTCGCTTAAAGGCCGATTAGCGAGTGAATCGCCCTACCGCTGTCGGCTGGAATTGACGAAGGGATGGGCTGAATGCTTCGTCTCCCAACTTCGCGCTCGTTTCGCCCATTCACGGGTCGGACGCTCAGTTGCCAGTTGACGTGGAGGGGACTTAACCGGCCAATCTCAGATCTCCGTTTCCGGCCGATGTCCCAGTGGCCGAAAATCGCCAGAATACAGCCGACCACATGCGCGTTTCACTCAATTTGCGCGAAAGCGCCTATACTGAGACATGGTTCACCGTGGACTCACTAGGCGCGAACTCTGCGCCAGTGCTCTTGCGGTAGCCGCTGCACCCTCAGTCAGCGCGGCCGCTCCCGAACGCACCATCGACGATTTCTTCAACGCATTCAGCGACGAATGGGTCCGTTACGACCCAGATCTCGCCACGCTCGCCCGCTATTTTTCCGGCGATGAGCAGGACCGCCTGGAGCGCCAGTCTACGCCCACGTGGAGCCGCGACTGGCAACTCGGACGCATTCGTCTGGCGAAGAAAGGTCTCGCCGAACTGCGCCGTTTCGATCGTGCCCGCCTCAACGGCATCCAGCACGTCTCCGCTGACTTGATGGAATCACGCCTCGATATACTCCTGCGCGAAGAGCCGTTTCTCGATTACGAATTCCCCATTCAGCAGATGAACGGCGCCAACGTCGATCTGGTCGAATCCCTGACCGTCGACCACCCGCTGCAAGCCGAGCGTGATGCGGAGAACTACAACGCCGTGCTTGGGCAGATTAGCATGCGAATGGGTGAAGCCATTGCGCTTTCCCAACGACAAGGCGCCAAAAACGTTATTCCGCCGAAGTTCATTCTGGAAGCCACCATCCGTCAGATGCAAAGCTTCGCCGATTCCTCGCCCGCTCAGAATCCTCTACTCACCACGCTGGCTCAAAAGACGACGGCGATCAAAGATCTGCCCGAGGCAAGCCGAAGCGCGCTACTCGCCGATGCGGAAAAGGCCGTCAGCACCCAAGTCTATCCCGCGTGGAAGCGCGCGATTGCGCAGCTGCAGTCGCAGTTGCCGCGTTCGAGTGACAATTCGGGACTGTGGAGTCTCAAAGGAGGCCTGGAAGCTTATTCCTATTTTCTGGAACGCTTCACGACGACCAAACTGACGCCGGAAGAGATTCACCAGATCGGCTTGAAACAGGTCGCCGCAATCGAAACCGAAATGGATAGCCTCTTTCGACAACTGGGCCGTACCTCGGGTTCCGTCAAAGAACGTATTGAGAAGCTACACGCCGATCTGCAATATCCGAATCCCACGTCCGAGGCCAGCCGGGAGCAGATCATGCGCGATATCGAGAGCATTCTGCGCGACGCCGAAAAACGCGCGGCAGTGCTCTTCGATCTGCGCCCGAAAGCTCCAGTGGTCGCACAAGCCTTTCCAGCCTTTCGCGAGAACAATGCCGCGCCGAGCTATAATCCACCGTCGCCCGATGGTTCCCGCCCGGGCACGTTCCAATATCCGCGACGACTGAGCTATATGACGAAGTTCGGGCTGCGCAGCGTTGTTTACCACGAGACGGTTCCGGGCCATCATTTTCAAATCGCTTACGAGATGGAGAATCAGGCGCTGCCCCGGTTCCGGCAGGTCTTGGCGTTCGGCGCGATCTCGGCGCTGAACGAAGGCTGGGGACTTTACGCGCAACATCTGGCTGCGGAATCCGGTTGGTACGAAGGCGATATCGAAGGCCGTTTAGGGGAGCTGAACTCACAACTTTTCCGCGCGCGCCGCCTGGTTGTGGATACCGGCATTCACGCCAAACGGTGGACTCGCCAGCAGGGTATTGACTACGGCATCGAGCCGAGCGAAGTGGAACGCTACGCGGTTCGTCCAGGCCAGGCATGCTCCTACATGATCGGCGAGATGAAGATCATCGAACTCCGCGAAAAAGCGAGGAAGGCTCTCGGCGACCGGTTCTCGGTTCGGGAATTTCATAATCAGGTCCTGCAGACGGGTACGGTGCCGCTAAACGTGCTGGAACGCCAGATCGACGCCTGGATCGCATCGAAGCAAAGGGCTTGAAAAGGAGCGGAAGCGACGCGCAGCCGTCTCAGAAGCCACCCGTGATGCTCGGTTCCAACAATTGGAACTCTCCTTGACGGGTTCATTTCCTAAGCGTGGATGACGGTCGACTCGTAGAAAGCTCGCATCGAAGTGACAGGCGCCCGAGGTCGGCCTGTGGGAGATTACTGTCGCGGTAGGGACGACCATCGCTGATCGCCCCCCGCACAGAACCGTACGTGCGCGTCTACGCATACGGCTCCCACCTTGGATGAGTGGCGACAAAGCGCTCCATCGGATAAGGGTGCAAGACACGGGGTACCGGAATCC
>DATDGT010000230.1:0-10772 GCA_036521975.1 Bryobacteraceae bacterium | reverse complement strand
CCGAACGCCCCCTCCCACTGGGCCACCTGCCGCTTGTCGGATTCTCTTAATTTGAGCGAAACAGCTTTGCGGGACACAACCAACAGTATGCAGCAAAGCCGCATCAATAGTCCAGTTATTTATTGGACACTACACTAGCTTTCTTCTCGGCCTCGTCAACAACGGGAATATCGCGTATCCAGTCGAGCTCCGGAACGGGAAAAACGAGACCGGCATCTATGCACAGGATTCCTGGAAGATCACGCGTAAAATTACCTTGGATTACGGCTTGCGATACGACTACTCAACTTATTTGAAAGAGCAGTACGGACGCGCGTCCGTGTTCTCGCCGACCGCGTTGAATCCGGTCGCGGGAAATATACCAGGCGCGGTCATATTCGAAGGTTCCGGCCCAGGTCACTGCGACTGCCAATTCGCCCACAACTATCCCTGGGGGTTTGGCCCTCGTCTCGGTCTTGCCTATCAGTTCGTTCCCAAGACGGTATTTCGCGGCGGCTTCGGCATCGTTTACGCGGGCACGGAGGACAACAACAACTCCGCGGGAGGGTTCGGCCTATCCAACCCATTCAGTACGCCCAGCTTCGGAGTGCCCGTCATGCAGCTATCCACGGGCATTCCGCCCCAGGATGCGCCTCGTCCCTTCCCCGATATCTACGCCGGTCTGTATCCCTTCAATAACGGCATTCCGAACAGCAATCCGCCCGGCGGAGTAGATCAAAACGCCGGCCGGCCGCCGAGGCAATACCAATGGAGCGCAGGTTTCGAGCGCGAGATCTCTCACAACCTGGCTGCGGAAGTCTCCTACGTGGGCAATCGCGGAATTTGGTGGCTGGCGCCGGGCCTCATAAATGCGAACGCCATCTCCTACGCCCGTCTTCAGTCCTTCGGCATTAACATTAATAATCCCACCGATCAGGCTTTGATGCTCCAACCTATAGGCTCCGCCGCGGCCGCGCAGCGGGGTCTGGGCTTGCCATACTCCGGCTACCCTGGCACGTTGACCGTAGCGCAGGCGTTGCGGCCGTTTCCGCAGTTTGGAACGATCAACTACTATTGGGATCCCTTGGGCGACACCTGGTTCAATTCTCTTCAGGCGAAGGGAACCAAGCGCTTCTCGCACGGCCTCTCTTTCCTCAGTACTTTCACTTGGTCGAAAGGCGAAACCGTCGGCGCGGAGACAGTGCCCAACCCCGGAACGACGGGCGGTGCATCCATTAACGATGTGTTCAACAGGAAGAACAACAAGTACATTTCTGAATACGACACGCCTTTTTCTTTTAACATCTCGCTCAGCTACGTGACTCCACGTCTGAAAACCAACCGCGTCCTCTCCTACATCGCGCGCGATTGGACCTATGGCGCGTTTCTCCAATACAAGAGCGGTCTACCTCTTCAGGTTCCCACGTCCAACAACAATCTGGGGTCGTATCTCTTCCAAACCACCTTCGACGACCAGGTTCCCGGCCAACCGTTGTTCCTCAAGAATGTGAACTGTCACTGCTTCGATCCGCAAACCACCATTGTGTTGAATCCGAACGCCTGGGTAAATCCGCCAACCGGCCAATTCGGAACGGCGGCCGCCTATTACAGCGACTACCGGAAGCAGCGCCACCCCATCGAAAACATGAACTTGGGCCGGACCTGGAGGGTTAAGGAGCGCGCCAGCATTAATATACGAATGGAATTGACGAACGTTTTCAACCGCTCCGTCTTCAACGACCCGTCGAGCACCAACGCACAGGCCGTGGTGACCCGCGCCTCCAATGGCAACATTACCGGCGGCTTCGGATCCATCATTGCCACCGGGACCATCGCCGGCTCGGGATTAAACCTCCAGCCGCGATCCGGTACGCTGATTGGGCGTTTGATGTTTTGAGACACCTGGAGGGCGGGCTTCAGCCCGCGCGAGGCTTTAGCCTCGCTCCGGCCAGCGGGACTGAAGTCCCGCGTCGACTAAAGTCCGCCCTCCACGCGATAAGATGCATTCATGCGGATTACGGCATTGTTCTTCCTTGCTCCCGCCCTCTTCGCTCAAACCGCCAAAATCTCCGAGGCGGATTGGCCGATGTTCAATCGCGACTTGGCCGGCACGCGTTACTCGCCACTCAAGCAAATAACGCCACGGAACGTCGCCGGCTTGAAACAGACATGGTCTTACCGTCTTCAACCAGCGAACTTCCGATTTGCCACCGCAAGCGGAATGAGCGAGCTTACTCCCGTAGTCGTCAACGGAGTGATGTACATTTCCGCGCAAACGCGCGTGGTCGCGCTCGATTCCGAGAGCGGCCGCCCGGTCTGGCAATACGAGGTTGGGGGAGGCCAGGCGTCTCCGCGTGGGATTGCATTCTGGGCGGGCGACCGGCAGAATCCGCCGCGCATCCTGTTTACCAATGGCCGCAACCTGACCGCCTTAAATGCCAACACCGGCAAGGTGGATCCAGGCTTTGGACGCGAGGGAACGGTAGATATTGCGGTCCCCTACAACGGCGTGCCGACTATATTCAAGAATATTGTGATGGTGGGCGCCAGCACCGGCGAAAAGGAAGACGGGCCGCCCGGTAATACGCGCGCCTACGACGCTCGAACTGGAGCGAAATTGTGGGAGTTTGTATCCGTGCCCGGCCCCGGCGAGGTGGGTCACGAAACTTGGCTCGACGATGGTTGGAAAAATCGCTCCGGCACGAATATCTGGGGCTGGTATATGACCGCCGACGAGGAGCGCAACATCGTCTATATGACCTTCGGTGCGCCAGCGGCGAATTACTACGGCGGCGACCGGCCAGGGGCCAATCTCTTCGGTAATTCCATTGTCGCCGTGGATGCGGCTACGGGCAAATACAAATGGCATTTCCAGGTGGTTCATCACGACTTGTGGGACTTCGATTTACCGCCCGCGCCGGCCTTGACGGATGTAACCCGGAACGGGAAGAAGATACCCGCCCTGGCGCAAATTGGCAAATCCGGTTACATGTTCATTCTCGACCGCACGACCGGCAAACCGCTGTTCGGTGTGGAAGAACGTCCGGTCCCCAAGGGCGACGTTCCTGGCGAGTGGTATTCTCCTACCCAGCCGTTCCCGATTAAGCCGCCACCGCTCGCCCGCACAAGCCTGAGACGCGAAGACATCGTGGCGGCGGAAGATACCACGCCGGAACATGCTAAAGCTTGCCAGGATTTGTGGGACAAAAACGTCTTCTACAATGCCGGTCCCTTCACTCCCTGGCTTTTTCATGAGCCTGAAGCACCCGTCCGCGTAACGCTCTCCTTTCCGGGCGCCACAGGAGGAGCGAGCTGGGGCGGCATGGCATCGGATCCAAAATCCGGATTTGTGTATGTGGAAACGAAGGACAGCCCGCTCACGGGTTGGGTCGAGAAGAAGAGAGAGGGCGTGCGATATGAGAACGCCAATCTCCCCTACGACCGCATAAACGGAACCGCTGGTTCCTTCAGCGCTCCTATCCGACATGCAAACGGACGTAACGTAAATGTGCCGTGCTATCGTCCGCCCTGGAGCCGGATTATCGCGGTTAATGCAAATACTGGGGACATCGCGTGGCAGACCACCCTGGGCACAAACGATGCTTTGCCGCCAGGTAAGCGCAAGGTTGGCGGCGCAGGCAGCGCCGGCCCTATCTTGACTGCCGGAGGGTTGGTATTTGTCGGCGCGGCGCAAGATAATCGTCTCCGCGCCTTTGATTCGAAATCGGGCAAGGAGCTATGGTCGGGCCAGCTCGAACGCCAAGCCAACGCCGTGCCGATGACCTACCAGGGAAAAAACGGAAAGCAATACGTAGCGGTTACGGCAACCGATACGCTGGTGGTTTTCACGCTGCCCTGAGTCAGCAGCGTGGCTGGATCAGCGCAGAACGGGATGTCTCCGATAACAACCGCAAGGCCAAGTGTCACGCCATCAGTAGATCGGGTAAACGTCAGATGAAACAGGACAGGTCTTACTGGGAACGTCTGTCAAACGTTGTATCACGAGTGCCCGCGGCCGCCGGCAACAACTCATGAGCGCATGGAAGCGGATCCGCGCGCTGGACGGGCTGTTGTGCGATCTCCGCTTCGCCCTGCGGTCGCTCAGGCGGGATCGTGGATTTGCAGCCGCCGCCGTCGTGATGCTCGCCCTTGCGATTGGCTTGAACCAGACCGCGTTCCGGGTGATGGACGCAACGCTATTCCGTGGCTACAGGATGGTGAAAGACAATGACCGCGTGCTCTATATCACCGAAAGGCTTCCCGGAGCCGGCTGTTGTGTATCCTATTTCGACTTCGAACGTTGGCGAGACGAGTCGCATGCCTTTCAAGAACTGGCCTTCATGGCGCTGCGTTCCTGGCCGAAGGTGACGCCGATGCCCGAACCATGTGGGCCTCCGCCTATTCCCCCAGCATTTTCATCTTCTGGGGGTAGCGCCGTTTCTGGGCAGGGCGTTTGAACATGCTGATACCGTTCCCGGCTCGCCACCCGTAGTGATAGCCACCTACGGCTATTGGCAAACGCGGCTGGCTGGACGCCGCGATGTCATCGGACAAACGGTCCGCATGAATGGTCAACCTGCCATGGTGATCGCTGTGATGCCCGCGGCATTCGACTTCATGGGGAGCGAAGTCTGGTTAACCGCTGATCGACACGCCGCAGCTCCATGAGCATGTACCTAACGGCGGCGAAGTCTTTGGCCGGTTGGCCCCGGGAGCAACCGAAGCTCAGGCGCGAGCCGAACTGGAGGCCATCGATCAACGCCTGGCGAACGAGTACCCTGCTTCTAATCGTGGAGTGGCCCCTGATGTGAG
Source organism: Bryobacteraceae bacterium (assembly GCA_036521975.1). Lineage (GTDB taxonomy): Bacteria > Acidobacteriota > Terriglobia > Bryobacterales > Bryobacteraceae > Palsa-187. The sequence continues at coordinate 5,981 of DATDGT010000230.1, read as the reverse complement.
GAACTTTGGCGAAAGCCACGGGCTGCAAGCGATCTTGATTTATCGCTCGCTATGGGCCGGCGCGCATTCGAGGATGGCTCGCCAGCTCTTCACCGAGAGCGCACTGCTGGCCATTGTCGGCGGAAGCCTGGGATGGTGGCTGGGAAGATTGGCACTGCGTGCATGGATCGAAGCTACCTGGACCCGATATGTCGTGCTCGATTATTCAGCCGGTCCGGAGATACTCGCCTATTGGGCGGCCATCACGGCGGCGACCGCGGCGCTGTTCGGTTTTATCCCGATGGTTCGAGTACTTCGCGCGGATATGAACGGCGGACTGAAGAGCGACGCGCGTGGGGCAACGATGAGCCGGGGGACCAAGCATCTATCGGTCGCGCTGGTGGCCGGGCAAATGGCGCTGGCGATCGTGTTGCTGGCGGGAGCAGGGGTACTGGCGCGCAGCTTGTGGAATATCGTAGGGGCAGGGGTGGGCGTTCGCGGTGCGGACCGAATTCTGGTTGGCGACGTGCACGTGTCGCGCGAGCAGTATCCATCGCCGGAGGCTCGGAACGCGTATTGGGACCGGCTGCAGGCGAACCTCAAGACGATCGCCGGAGTGGAGACGACCACGCTCGCCAGCAACGTTCCTGTGGGAAATCCTGGCTCCGTACCTTTCGATCTGGAGACGGGCCAGACGGGCGCGGGACGCAAACCGATGGTGACTCGGCTGGCTGCCGGCCAGGATTACTTCCGGACACTCGGTGTAGCGATGCTCGCGGGACGCGAGTTCACGGGCGCCGACGGTCCGGGGACCATACCCGTCGCTATTGTGAACCAAAGCTTCGTGAATCAATATTGGCCGGGACAGAGCGCCGTGGGCAGGCGCATCGGATTTCGAGGAAGGGACGAAGGGATTCGCTGGTACTCGGTGGTCGGCGTGGCGTCGAACATCATGCAGAACCGGCCACTACGCGACAAGTTCGTGCCCATCGTCTACGTTCCTTTTCGCCAAGATCCTTCAGCGATCTGCGCCTTGTTCGTGCGAACTCGCGTGCCGGGGGGCCAAATGGCGGCGAAGGTGCGGGCAGCGATCGAGGGCTCCGCACCAGGAGTGACCCTGGAGGATTACTCCACGCTTAAGGCAACGTTCGGCTTCGACCGAGGTCGTATGGATTTGGAACATGCCGAACTGGGCACGCAGGCAGCCGTCGCGCCGATTTTTGCGATTCTGTCCCTGCTGCTCGGGGCAGTTGGGCTGAATGCGGTTGTGGCTCATTCGGTGGACCAGCGAACAAAGGAGATCGGCGTGCGCATGGCGCTTGGGGCCGTGCCGGGGAAGATTCGGCAGCTCATTCTGGGGGAGGCCCTCACGCCTGTGTTTGCCGGACTAGTGATCGGGTTGGGCGCCTCGCTTGGGGTCAATCGCGTGCTGCAATCGCAACTGGTGGGCATCTCACCCTATGACGCAGCGACGCTTTCGGTGGCACCGTTGATTCTGCTTTTAGTTGCAGCTTTCGGCTGTCTTCTTCCGGTGCGGGGTGCGATGCGGGTAGACCCGGCGGTGGCGTTGCGGCACGACTAGAGCCCGCCTACTTGAGCTCAATATGTAATCGCCGCCAAAAACTCAATCTAATTCGGAACGGTGGAAGCCGAAATGTGCCTTTGGTCATGGTTGCCGACCGTTGCCAGTCGAGTTCCGATTCCCTCCCCACTTCGCGTTGGCATGCCCGGCTGTGGATATCCGTGGTTCTGGAGCATTGTGCGCTGGAATGAGTTCCTTCTTCGATGTTGATCTCGGGGTACGATGATATTTCGCACGTGATCATTCCGAGGAGGCCAGCTATGAAGTTCGCGATTCGTTCCCTCACGCGCACCAAAGGCCTTACCATCACGGTGATCCTGACCTTGGCTCTGGGCATCGGCGCGAATGCCGCCATTTTCACGCTTGTGCGTGGCATATTGTTGCGGCCGCTTGTCAACCGTGACGAGAGCCGCCTTATCTACATCCGCCAGAGCGCCCAGGGACTGGGAGTCGAAAACACAGGCTTCTCCGTGCCGGAGATCCAAGATTTGAAGCAACGCATCAAAACGCTGACTTCGATTGGCGATTTCTCCACTATCGGCTTTACTCTAGTCGGTTTGGGTCAGCCGCGTGAAATCCAGGCGGGCGTGGTTGGCGGATCCTACTTCGCGGTTATGGGCCTGCACCCGGTTCTGGGCCGTCTATTGGATCAACGCGACGATGGTCCCAGCGCCGCAGGCGCCGCTGTGTTGACTTACCGCTTCTGGACGACCGCGCTAAAGAGTGATCCCTCCGTCATTGGGAAGACGATCCGCCTGGGCGCACGCTCAGCGACCGTGGTCGGCGTGCTGGAACCGTCGATTCCGTACCCAGCGGAAACCGAGATTATCGCCAACGTCGTCACCAGCCCGCATCACCTTTCCGCCACAATGGTCACCGGGCGCGTCCACCGCATGACAGAAGTTTTCGGGCGCCTTGCGCCCGGCGCCGATCTCGATGCCGCCCGCGCCGAATTGCGCACGGTTCATGCGTCGATAATGAAGGAGCACCCGGAATCCTACTCTCCAAAAGCCGATTTCCGCATCGATGCCAGGCTGCTGCGGGATCAGATCACCTCCAAGGCGCGGACGATTCTTTGGGTGCTGTTGGCCGCTTCCGGTTTGGTCTTTATGATCGCCTGCTCCAACGTTGCCAATTTGATTCTGGCGCGGACAGTGCGCCGGGAAGGCGAACTCGCGATCCGGGCTGCGCTCGGCGCCAGTACTTGGGCACTGCGCCGTACATTGCTCGCCGAGAGTCTGCTGCTGTGCTGCGCCGGCGCGGTGCTGGGCGTGGTCAGCGCACGCCCGATGGTCGCCGTCTTGGCCCGCTACGCCGCCCGCTATTCCGTGCGCGCTCTCGATCTGACGGTGGATTCCAGCATGCTCTGGGTCGGCGCCGCTCTGGCCGTGGCCGCAGCGGTTTTGCTGGCGTTTGTCCCAACGCTGCCGGCGGCGGACGCATCGCACGGAATCGGCCTGGCCAACGGCAGCGTGCGGGTCACCGGTGGAACCAGCCGGCGGCTTCGCCTCTTTGCGGTCACTCAAACCGCCGCTTCCTTCGTGTTGCTCGCCGGAGCCGCGACGCTGGTGAAAACCCTGCTGTCGCTGCAGTCCGCCCAAACTGGCTTCGACACTCACCACGTGCTGGCAATCAACGTTCCTCCGATGGAGTATGGCCGGACCACCGATCAGATCGTCGCGGCGTATAAGGAAGCAATCCGCCGTATTGGCGAACTCCCGGGCGTGAGCGGGGTAGCTGTGGATAGGGTCGTGCCCTGGCGAGATAGCCAGGAGGCTTCCTTCGCGATGCAATTCTCGACGGAAGGCCGTCTCCGGGGCCCTGGCGAAGAAGATCCGCGCGCCCGCTTCCGCTCCATCTCGCCAGGGTTTTTCGCCACGCTCGGAGTTCCCATTGTCTCCGGCCGCGACTTCGACGACACCGACCTCCCCGCCAGCGAACCCGTCGTCATTGTCAGCCAGAGCTTGGCCCAGCGGATGTTTCCCAACCAGGATGCAGTCAACCGTCATCTGATGTGGACCGACCCTGTCCTGCAGTTCGTCGGCATCAGCACCCAGCCGCGCCGCATCGTGGGGGTCGTCGGGGATATTGAAGATGAGAAGATCACACCGGGTCCAGCCATTACCGTGTACCAACCTTTAGGGCAGGGACTCGTCGGTCAACGGGCATTTGTTCACACTCGTGGTGATCCCTATCCGCTCGTATCTCCGGTCACGCGCATTCTCCGCGCCATGGCGCCGGACCAGGTGGTAGAACACGCCGCCTCGCTCGAAGATATCCGCGCTGAGGTGCTCACCCCCGATCGTCTCAACGCGATCGTGTTTGGCGGATTCGCCGCAGTCGCGCTGGCCATCGCCGTGGTCGGCGTCGCCGGCGTGCTGACGTTCTGGGTTAGCGGGCGAACTCGCGAATTCGGTATCCGGCTGGCGATTGGATCGCAGCCGCGCGATCTGTTGATGAATGTGCTGGCGCAGGGCGCAATGATGGGCGCCGCCGGGATCCTTGCTGGTCTCCTTGCCGGCCTCGCGCGGTTGCGTCTAGCGTCCACCTATTTCGAGCATGTGCAACGTCCGAGCGCGGCGCCCATAGCCGTTTCCGCACTTATATTGCTCGCCGCGGCACTGATTGCCATCTGCTCTTCCCGCCGTGCGCGCCGCCCGCGTCGACATCACGCAGGCGCTCCGGGCGGACTAACGGCTTGCAAGCTCCTCAGTGCTCACCACGGCGCTTCAATCCAACCCAAGCAGCTTGCCGCCGCTCAAGGCTCGTCGCTCTCGCCCTTGACGAAGAAGGGCTCCATCTCCTTGTACTCCAGAATCTTCACGGCCCCCTTGGGAGCGTTGCCCTGCGCGATCGCGAGGAACGCCTGCTCGGACTGCGCCACCATCGCGCGCGCGAGGTCGTTCTTGTGGATCGAGTGGTACTTGGACGGCATGGCCCACTGCAGCAGTGGCATGACATAGCCAAGGGCGCCCGGCGTGTTGGAGTTGCCCAGAATGACGGACGGACGGTATATTCCAAGGAAGTCGAACTTGACGGATTCTACAGCCTTCTCCTTCTCGCCGATGATCTTCGCGTACTTCATCCCGGCCTCGGGGTCCGCGCCCGCTGCTGTCATGACCCCGCACACACGAGCGCCTCCCGCCTTCGCGGCGCGACAAAAAGCCCGCGGGTAGACGATTTCAATCTTGCGCACCTCCTCCTCGGGCATCCTCGCGCTGCCCTTGCCAACGCCGAACGCGGCGAGCGCGACGTCTACTTCCTGGGCATGGAGCGCAACCTCGTCCTCGAGCCGGTCCATGTTGACAACCACCTCGGAAACCTTGGGACCGGCGAAAGCGTCCGTCTTGCGGCGCGTCATCACCACCACCTTCTTGCACAGCGGGTTCTTGATCAGAAGCTGCAGGATGCGTCCGCCGACGTTTCCTGTCGCGCCCAGCAAGATCGCCGAGTAATGCGCCTTCGCCTCTGAGGTTGCCATCGTCACGTCATACACGCGCGGAACCAAAAATACACGCGAGTCCGGACGCGAGCGACGTTTTGTTGCCGGGCGATTTCGTCACAAAAGTTTCCCCGAGAATAAGGCCGCGTGGGGCCCTGGGAGCTGTCGGTGGGCTCAATGTATCCGATTTCTGGAGATTGCCGACCCCTAAGATTGCTCCTCAGAAACTGTTAACATCCCAATTCTATACCCAAGGTCATCTACTGGAGAAGAGGAGCTTTCTATGTCGCATCTTCAAATTCTGTTGTGGTTGTGTGTCGCGGGCTATGGCGCCCGCCGACAAGGGGGTCTGGATGTCAGTTTGGGTAGAGGACGTTGAAGCCGAGCACTAGAATTGCGTCGCCCAAGGGCTGGAAGTGATGTGGCCACCGACGGATCATCCTTGGGGCGTTCGTGAGATGCACGTGCGGCATCCCGACGGGCACATCTTCCGGGTGAGTCAGAGTAGTGGGCGCGGATAGTAAATTGGATAGGCGTTTCATGCGTACAAGGCGGGGACTACCGCATGATCTCGATCAATAGAACCCACGCTCCCAGCCACGCTGAGGCGATAATCGCAAGCATAGCGGTACTCCTGCCGCTATTAGTTAGTGTCCTATCGCGCTCGCTCCGGTTCGAGCCCGCCCTAGTACTTAGTTGCACAAATTAGAGTAAAGGTGAGACGGTCGCGTCGCATGAACGACAGCCTTGGTCCACTCGAACGGAGCGGCCTTGGGGTTGTACGCGACGATGAAGCGATCAATGGCCTCGCGCAATTGCTGAGGGGAGGTGAAGGTTGCCCCCTTGAGCGCCTGGCGTCCCAGGATGCTGAACCAACACTCCACCTGGTTCAACCAGGAAGAATAGGTGGGCGTAAAGTGAAACTGCACTTGCGGATGCCGTTGCAGCCACCGGTCCTGCTTGGGTTTGTGGGTATTG
>DATDGT010000229.1:0-23902 GCA_036521975.1 Bryobacteraceae bacterium | reverse complement strand
GTTGTTGCAGCAACTCCGGTTGACCCTCCCGGATCGGTTCCAACAGAATCGCGAATGTAGTGTAGACTCGGCAATCGCCTGAGCTGATTCTTAAGGGCTTAGCCGATTTTCCGGCCCTTCTGTGACGAACTTGGGCTAGCGTCGGCGCAGCCGGTATCGGTCTGATGTTGGCCCGCGAGATCGGTATTACCGCGTCGCTCCGATGCTCGCCCGGAACCAGATAACCGTGCACTGCCGCCGATCGCGCAAAATTATGATAGAGTGTTCCGGGAAAGGAGTGCTTCGGATGCATCCTCGTAAGACTATTCTCATTGTGTTGTCGGCAATTGCGATCGTCAGCCTGGCTTACGCCCAGGCGCCGCCGGCGGCGCCGTTCATGACCCATCAATTAAAGCCCAACATCTATTGGATTGAAGGCGGGGGCGGAAATAGCACCGTTATCGTCGGAGACAAGGGCGTGATCGTCGTGGATGCCAAGACCACGCCCGACCAAGGAAAGGAACTATTGGCCGATATTGCCAAAATTACTCCCAAGCCGGTCACCACGGTGATCCTCACGCACAGCGATGGTGACCACGTCAACGGGCTGGCTTCTTTCCCAACGGGGATTACCATCATTGCCCAGGCGAACAATAAGAAGGAGCAGGAGGCAGCACTCACCGCCGGTGGTCGTGGTGCGCCTCCCGCCGATCATCTTCCCACGCGAGTTGTTTCCAAGAATAAAGAGAACATCAAGATCGACGGAGTGAAACTGGAATTGCTCCATTGGGCGCCGGCCCACACCAGCGGCGATTTGGTGGTTTTTTTGCCGGACGAAAAAATTGTCGCTACGGGAGATATCATCGCCGGAAATGGGGACCCACTTATTCACAGGGAAAAGAATGGCTCATCGGAAGGCTGGATTACCACGGTTAAAGGAATCGCCGCGCTCGATGCGGATGTGTTCGTAACTGGCCACGGAAATACGCAGACGAAAGCGGACATCCAGAATCGGCTCGCCGCTGTAACCGCCAAGCGGGAGAAGATCAAAGAACTGGTGGCAGCAGGAAAATCCCTGGATGAGATCAGAGCTGCCGTGGACCCGCCTCCGGCTGAAGGCCGCGGCGGCAAGGGTGGCGGGCGTGGCCCGAACTTCCCGAGCTTTACCGAGGTCGTCTACCAAGAGTTGACGGTCAAAAAGAGCGCTTAAGGACCCTCGTTCGGCTTAGCAGCCGCTTGACCTCGCGCCGCCCGTCGGAAAGGCGCGGAATCAGGTGCTTGTCGTCCGACTGGTATCGGTAGGGTTCGGGAGGCAAGCGCAGTTGCCGAGCCGCGATTCGTGAGGGACAGCTTGGTTAGATTGAGAGGCGTAATGAAAATCCGCTGCGTTCCCGCATTAGTTTGCACCGCCGTCCTTCCACTGTGTGCGCAGTGGCCCGATCATCCAACGCCCGGCGTCCCAAGGACGCCGGACGGAAAACCGAAGCTCGACGCGCCCGCTCCACGAACGGCGGCAGGTAAGGCGGATTTCACAGGGATCTGGCGTAATACACAGCCCGCGCGCCTGGCTGAGTTCGGCGAGCGCCAACCTGCGCGCGATCCCAACGCTCCACCTACGGGCCTCGATCAGTTTCGCGATATCGGCACGGGAGTGAAGGATGGCTTGCCTTTCACTCAATGGGCCGCCGATCTCAAGAAGAAGCGAATGGCTGACCTCAGCAAAGACAATCCCGACGCCCATTGCTTGCCGATGGGCAACATGCAATTCGAGACGCACCCGCAGCCGCGCAAAATGATCCAAACCCCAGACCTGCTGCTGATTATTTACGAGGCCAATGGAGGGCTCCGCCAGGTGTTCCTGGATGGCCGGCCCTTGCCCAAGGCCGACGATGTTCAGCCGTGGTGGTACGGCTACTCAGTTGGCAAATGGGATGGTGACACATTACTCGTTGAGACCACCGGATTCCGCGATGATGGTTGGTTGGATATCAACGGCAGCCCGTTGACCAGCGCCGCGAAGATGACCGAGCGTTTCCGCCGGCCGGACTTCGGCAATCTGGAAATCCAAATCACCGTGGACGATCCCAAGGCGTACACAAAACCGTGGACCGTCACCGTGCGGCAAAAGATCTGGGTCGATACGGAGATGATCGAGTTCATCTGTAATGAGGGTGAACGCGACGCAGTCCATCTGGTCGGCAAATAAATCGACGATCCCCGTTCCATCGTTCGCGGCTCTCTAGTGCAAACACGGCGTGTCGCTTCCCAGCCGCGCGCGTCGAGAGCCAGAGCGGCGGGAACGTTGAGGTGCCTGTTGTGAAGTAATATCGGTAGCCGTTATAGTGCGCGTTGTTGAGGTTGAGAGAAACGGCGAAACCTGCAAAACGGCGTTATCGGCAAAGAACGCTCCTTTTCCCGCAGCGGGTCGATTCACTGGACGCCATCTCGCTGATGTGCCAGCACTATGCGCGTGCTACGGCCGGAATACGGGCCAGTCGGAGAGAGCCGCGCCGGGCCAAGCGTGACTCCTCACGAGGCAAGAGCATTTCGAAGCTTGTGCAGGAGATCTCCGAATTCGTACGGCTTGCGAATAAAGCTGTGAATTTGCGGCGCGCTCATTGCTTCTGCAACCATCTGCTGCTCCTGGCTATAAGCGCTGGTTAGAACTACTCTGACATCGGGCCGCCCCTTCGCGGCTCCCGCGATAACCTCACGGCTCGAAGCCCCCGGTATGGTCAGATCCAGGAGGATCACGTCGATCTTGCTGGCGTGCGCACCAATAATCTCAATAGCGGAGAACCCATCCGCAGCTTCCATAACCTCAAACCCGACTTTGCGGAGCATTGCGGCAACCGCTTTACGCAATGGAGCTTCGTCTTCCACGATCAGCGCACCGACGCCCTCAACCGAACGCGCCACCTCAGCGCCGCCAAAGCTGACATCCAGTGTGTTCGAAGCCGTGGTTTCGGTGCAAGGAAGCAATACACGAAAAGTAGTGCCCTTACCCGGCTGGCTCACAAAATGGATCGCCCCCTGCAGCCCCCGGACGATTCCCTGAACCACCGCAAGCCCGATCCCGCGGCTGGCGGACTTAGTACTGAAGAACGGATCGAATACCTTGGCCTGGATTTCCGAGGGCATACCGCGACCGGTGTCTGACACCTCCAGTTGCAGATAGTTATCGCCAGGCAAACGATCCGGGATTGCCGCTGGCGCGTCCCGTCTGGCCTGGATGCATTTCGTCGTCACCCGAATCGTTCCATCCCGGTCTCCAATCGCCTCGGACGCGTTGGTGACCAGGTTCATCACAATTTGCCGAAGTTGCGCGGCGTCAGCTCGAGCGGCCGGAAGATTAGCGCCGAGATCGGTTTCTATGGCCGCGTGTTTCGACACTGAAATCTTCAGCAATTCGATCATTTCTTTCACGATCCGCGATAGGTCGACCAAGTCCTCCGCCGAGCTCTCGTTTCCGGCATAAATCATCAGTTCACGGACGATTTCCGAACCCCGAATCGCCACGTCCCGGATCGCTTTGAGTTCGTCTTCGGGACTCGACCCGTCGGAAATCTCTCCCAGGGCTAGTTCCGCTTGCGCCAGCACGCCACCCAAAAGATTATTGAAATCGTGGGCAATCCCGTTGGCCAGTGTTCCAACGGTTTCCAGCTTCTGCCGGGCGAAGTCCTCCTTTTGCGCGTGCCTGAGATCGGTGACATCCTGACAGGTGCCAAACATGCGGACAGGCGCCCCTGCTTCGTCGTGTACGACCTCCCAAATGCAGGAGATTGTCCTCAGATCGCCATTAGGATGCGAAATTTGATATTCAAGCGAGTGCCCAGTTTTCCGGGCGAGCGAGTCTCTGACCGCCCGGTCCACACGCTCCTTGTCCGCCGGCACGAGCGATTGCAGAAATCCCTCATAAGTTGGGATGTAACTCCGGGGCTGCCCAAAGATTCGAGACATCTCTTCCGAACCAGAAATACGGTTGGCGCGGATGTCCCACTGCCAGTGACCTAGATGTGCAAGCCGCTCCGCGTTCTTTAAATGCTCTTCGCTCTCCCGCAGCGCGGCCTCGGCTTCTTTGCGTTCGGTAATATCCTGGGTGGCGCCCACGATGCGAACCGGTTCGCCTTCCTGATTTCGAATCACCTCGGAGACGGTTCGGACAAGGCGCACCGCGCCGTCCGGGCGGACCATTCGGCACTCGCCGGGGGCGGTGCCCGAAGGAATCCGATGAGCCGCGTCCAACACTATTCCACGGTCCTCGGGATGGACGCAGCTCAGGAAAAGGTCGAAACTTGGCGAATGATCTGGCGTTATGCCGAGAGTCTGAAACATTTCTTCCGACCAGATGCTTGAGTCACGGGTGTCGAAGCGCCGCTCCCAACTGCCAACCTTCGTCAGTCGTTGGGCGGCCAGAAGGCGGGTCTCGTTAGCTCGGAATCGTTCTTCCATCCGCTTCTGGTCCGTTACGTCAATGGCAGAGCCTATAAATCCAGCGAACTCTCGCTCGCGATAAAGCGGCGTCCCTCGGTAAAGAATCCAGCGATACTCTCCGTCGGCGCACCGTAACCGATACTCCATTTGGAAGGGGCGGCGGGCGTCAAACGATGAATTGTAAGTGGCCAGACAGCGGTCCAGGTCCCCGGGATGTACACCCTCCGCCCATCCGTTGCCCTGTTCCTGTTCCATCGAACGGCCTGTAAAATCAAGCCAGGGCTTATTGAAGAAGGTGCAAAGCTTGTCCAGGCCGGACATCCAAATCATGACCGGCGCTGAGTCCGCCAGGGTCCGGAAGCGCTCTTCGCTTTCGCGCAGCGCAGCTTCGGCTTTAATGTGCTGAGCAACCTCTGCATCGGCCCGAGACGCCTGCCCTCTGGCATCCTCCAAGGACGCTGCGGCTCGCTCGTCCGCCAGTAGAGCGAGACCGAGTGAAAACGCGGCCATTTCCGCCACAATAACCGCAAAGAATACTCCGTAGGTTCCGGTTAAGGCGTTTCGATCGCTCATCAGCGGGCCAAAGTAGCAGTAAATCGCGCGGCCCAAAAGAGTTGCCGCGCATAGCGCGAACATGCCGCCGCTGAACACCTGACCAAATTTGTGTGCGGGTGGAAGTCCTCGAAGCAGTGTTATGGCAACAAGCGCGAGAACAATGGCAAGAAACGTGGACATCACTCCAGCTCTGGCGTTCATGTTCGGAACGACGTAGGCAAAGAATGCGACGGCTCCAATCGTCACGGCGCCGCCCGCATAGGAGGGCCAGTTACGAGACGCAAGGTTTCGGAACTTTCGGGCTCCTTCCAGATAGAGAATCGAAGCCAATGCGATCCCTGCGTTGGCGCTCACGGTATTGATCCAAATCGGTCCGGGCCGCCAGCTCAAGAGAAAAAGCGAAAGTACAAGTAACAGGCCAGCGATCGACCAACGGCCGTAGCCGTGATGAGTTCGCCGGGCCCACCGGATGGCCATCGCAATGACGGTGAACCCTAGCGTCAGCCACACCATCAGTGTGAGGGCGGTGCGCAGATCCGATTCCATCGTGCTTCATTATAGGTGGTTGGCGGATTCTCCGTTTTAGCGAGGGTCGAATGAGCCGGTTATCTCTTTGGTTTGACGTATTATCGTAGTCTATTTGTCGCCTCATGTCATTCGGGGCCGCTATTGGCGCGGCCGCTCTTGCCCATCAAGAGGCCCACTGAGTAGAATCTTTGGCTGGGTGAACCGCTATGACCGGCGGAAAATCACTCGTAAATCAAGTGCCAGAACCCGACTGGATGGCTGGGACGATTGGTTCTGCGGAACATGAATTCGCGCCACTCCAAGGTGACAGATTGGGGCTTGTCGTACGGAACCAAGCAAAGGATGGATTTGCTGCAACGGGAGTAAGCCCCCAGTTTCGTAAGGCTCCGTCACAACTTAATAATCGCGCCTGACGCAAGTCGATTTCGGCTCTTGTCGTCTTCTGTGACCCCAAACAGGGAACAAACGTTGCGTTCCCGGTGTCGAATTCCCCCAGGGAGGGCTGTGTCGTTGTTCTGCAAAGCGGTCGTATACTTCCTTGTGGCCTCGCCTACCTTTCCTCAGACACGAACATTTGTATCTATCACCATCAAGCTTCTGACAAAGGCAGTTTCTCGGAAGCTGACGGTTTCACATGGACGCGTGGCTAGCGTACGCCACCTTCGTGGACCCGCGCCGGTCGGCATAGCCCGCACCAGGCGATTCGCGCGGGAGTCCTAGATTTTGTTCCCAGGAGTACTGGCGGTCGTTTCTCACTGGACTTCCTTGATGCTGCCCAATCGTGGGCAGGCAATTGCCCTCCGGATCAACCCGATTGGACTATTGCGGTTTCACTGGCGCCGGCCTGCCGAATTTCGCCCCGTCTACGGGCAGGTTTATTTTGATCTGGCTCAGCGTGATCGAATCGCGCCCGTCCAGCCATGCATAGCTGATACGGAATGGTAACTTGAATCCTTCGACGTCGCGATAATCAGCGAAATCAATTTGCGTGGGAACACGCCCGAGCGGCGAGTTCCCATAGCGCAACTCACGCAAAAGCAGGCCCGTCTGCCTGTCGAAATATAGCGTTACCAGCAGGTCTCGCGGCCCGGTTCCCTGAACGACGTTGACGCTGTGACTTTGTCCCGACGCATCTGGCGCTGCGTCTCTGTTTGGAAGATCGGTGATTGTGGCCGGCGGGCCCGCTTTCACATTTTTGAGGATTTGTTTGATTTGTCCAGGAAAAGACAGTTGCGCGTCAAACCTGGCCCCGTCCAGATCACCACCGCGTAACTCAAATTCCCCTAAAACGTTGAGCGGTGTTCTGACCCAACCGGTGCGCCCGTCGTAAGTCCTGATTTCGTCTCCTTGCCCCGTCTCCGCCTTAAACAAGATAATCGTGGCGCGCTTGTCTGGAGCCAGCGCCGCGATTTCGACGTCTCCCCCAAATCCTCCGAACCCGACGTTAGTTCCCCGCGCATCAAAACTGGTCAGGTTAGCCAGCCGTTGGGCTCCGCCGGAGGCCTGGATGTATTTGTCGAGGATCGACTCGGCCGACGGCAGGCCGGGGCTCCGTATGATAACGTCATCCTCTTCCAGGCTGGGCATCCCATAGATAGTCTCCATCGTGGGCGTGAGCAGAGGTCGATCGCGGTTGCGATGACAGCTCCAGCACGTGATCATTTGACGCCCACTGAAGTTGTCTTTATTAATCGTGGCGACCATCGTCACCATTTTGCGCGCCGTCACCTTTCTGGGAGTGTCCGCCGCCCAGTCTACGTGGTTTGTGCCGGCCCCGACATGACAATCCGAGCAGTCGAACTGAAGTGCCGCCGTCATCAGGCCCATGGTCTCGATGAAATCGTCCACGGGGATGTCCTTGAGCACCTGGACGTTCTTGAAGACCTGTTGTGCCAGAATCGGTTTCTCTCCGGATGCGGACTGAGCAACCGCCAAGGCAGCGCCGAGCAGCGCGGGTACTGCGATTTCGATGGTCGCGAACATAGCGCTAGTCGTTTTTCCCTCGCCCGCGACGGGGACGGAATTGCGTATGGCAAGTAATGCAGGCTGTGACAATCTGATTGTTCAAGGCGAGCACGGCCTGCAGGTCTTTGGCCCGAGTTGCTGTCACCGCCGCGGCGCCCGCCTCCACAAGCAGCCGGGCGTCCTTCATCCACTGGCCCTGATTCCTGGCGCGGCCTTCCATCATCAGCAGGTTTCCCGACTCGGCAAGCATCAGCGCCTGCATCTGCAGCGTTTCCCAATCCCTGTCTCCCTTCGGCGGATTCCGCTCGATATACAGCAGCGCATCCGAGTAGGGAAGCGTAATGGCTACCATGATCTGAGAGATTGTCGCCACCGGCCGGAAGGGAGGCGCAGATGCGACGGCCGCGGCGGCTAGAAAGAGCAGGGCGAGAGTTCGCATTATCCTTCCATCATGCGGCACAGCAGGTTACCTATACTACTATGTCTACCCGGAAATCAACGCTGATGGTGGAGAATCGACGCTCACTTATCTTTCTTCTCAGATTGCGGCTTTTCAGATTCCGGCTTGTCAGCGTCCTTCTTTTCAGACCCCGGCTTGTCCGCATCCGGCTCAAAAGGATTCGAGGTCGCCATGAAGAGTTTTCGCCCGTCCGGGAGCGTCAGGTCCCGGCCGTTCACGCGGTGGAGACCGTTCTTTGCGAGATAGCCAGTGACGACGATCTCCGTTCCGATTGGCAGCGAATCCCTATTGAACCCTCTGCGGAACATCGCATTCGGAGCACCGGCCTCGATTTCCCAAGTTTGTACCGTCCCGTCGGGAGCTTTCACTTCAATGGTGATCCAACTGTGAGGATTAATCCATTCTACTTTCTTTACCGTTCCCTGTATCTTCGTCGGCCTGTCGGCGTCATACTCCGAGGCGAACGAGTGATGGGCCCATGCGGGCGCCGTCGCCACAAGCAGCACGCCGCCGAAGGCAGCCGCGGCCACGCCGGAAAACCTTCTCCTCATCGTCTTCATCCTCCTACTGGCTATTCAAATTCACCTCGCGAACAACCAAGGGCCTACTTGTTGCCGGCCTGTGTCGCCCTTACCGCCTTCGCCGCGGTGATGAGGTCCTCCATCGTGCGGTAGTTGCCTTCGTGACACGCGTATTCAAAAAGGTCGTCCGGGCCCCGGTAAGCCGGATCGTCCCCTCTCCAGGGAAGGTCGAATGTGAAAGGCCTGGTCCAGATCGTAGGATCGTCTACAGTGACCAGGGTATCGAGCGTATTCGCATTCACCCTCCGGAATCGTTCGATGACGTGCATGTTGCCTTGCGGAAAACCGCCAAACGGCGTGGAGCCATCTGATTTCTCCTCGTCGCTGAAATTCGTCCAGTCGACCACGAGAGTGTCTCCTTCCCAGTGGCCTCGCGAATCGCCATTCCACTGGCGGATATCGGAATCCAGATGCGGCCGGCCGTCCAGGGGGATTACGCGAACGTCGTGCATGCTCTCGTAGAAAATTGTGACGTATCCAGGAGTCTGCAGAATCTCAGCTCCCTGATTGTATTCTTGCGAGACCCGCGGCATAGGCCGGGCGATGCAGCGGTTGTAAATCGAAAGGTCTTCCCAGGTATCGACCACGACGTCTTTACCGATGCGCTTCGCGGCTGCATGAGCTTGCATCTCCTCGCGCAGTCTTTGTCCTTCTTCCGTCAACGGAGGCAAATGGCCGTCCTCCGGATCCACCAGGATCGACGTGCGGCCGGTGGGCCTTCCCTGGTCGCTCGCGAACCATATGGCGTTATAGCTGAAATGCTCATTGGTGGAGATGTTCTCTTCCTGTTTTTTCTTGAGTTGCTCCTCCTGTGCTTTCTGTTCCTGCTCCGTTAGTCTATCCTTACCGGAGAGAGCAGCCGGCCGCTGAAATGGTGTCAGGGTGGCGAACGTATACACTCCTTCCAGGTCCGGATCCCCCCACGCGGTGCGCGGCGTGGCAAAAGTACTCGAAGCGGGTGCGGCAGTTTTCTGCTCCCCTCCCGTTGCAAGCGGCTGACCGGCAACCGGCATTTGCGCCAACAGGGCCAATGCGGCAACTGTTGTCAGCGCGTTCCTCGGTGCAAGAAATCGATGCCTCACGGGAAACTCCTCTGCCCTGCTTACCTGCCTTGTCACAAATCTGCTCCTCGTTTCACTTGCCCGGCTTGTCGACCAAGTGTCCATACAGGAACTCTTCCGAGAACTCTACGCACTTGAATTCCACGGGTTGGATGTCAGGCTCCATACGCCGATAAAGAGGCATACGGATCTTCCAAGGACGGGTAAAGACCTTCGGGTCCTCGATGGTGGCCTCATACATCAAATGGTATGGCGTCAAGGGCGTGTAACGCTCCACGACATGCAAGGCGTCGCTATGAAAATTTCCGGCTCGGTCGAACCAGGTTTTATCGTTCTGCGCGGTCACGTCGACGACCAGCGTATCACCATCCCAACTTCCGATCGACCAGCCCATCCAGGAATCGGCGGGGGCCTCGGGCTTGCGATCCATATAAACCATGCGCGTGGCACCGGCAAACTCGTAGGAGAGCAGGATTAGCTTGGAAGTTTCAATGATCTGAAACGGGAGCCCGATATAGCTTGCGCGCGGAACACCGGGCAGATAGCACTTGGCTTCGGGGTCGCCCGTTGTGTCATTGAGCTCGCGCGTGGTGGGACGGGTGAATCGCTTTGCGAGATTTTCTTTCCTCTTCGCCTCCGCCCAAGGCTGATACGGGATCTTTCCGCCCTCGACGACCCCTAGCCCAGCGGGCTCAGCGCCAATCGTGCCCAGAAGCGTGGGGAAGGGCGAAGGCGCGGCGGCGTGAGGTTCGAGATCCCAATTCGCCGAGTTCATCGCCTGCCAAATTCCGTTCAAATCAGGATTCTGCGTTCCGGGAAAGCGCGGTGCGCGATAGGAGGGGACCTGCTGCGTCTGAGCTTGCATCGCCAGAGGCAGCAAGAATACTGTGGCTATTGCGCAAGCGGACCCACCGTTGGGCTTCATCCCTGAGGGTAAGCTAGCACTGTCGATTTTCGGGGTCAAGCGCCTCCCCCGTTTGTGTCAAGCCTCCCTCGTTTGTGTCAAGCCTCCCTCGTTTGCCAGGAACTTCGCATAAAGGGGTGAGGGAAGTCGCGGAGAGCCTCCAGGCTGGAGGGCAGTGCAGGCAAAAGGGTCTGGCGGTTGGGGTTGGGAGACCAGGTGAGGGATAGGAGCGGGAGGAAAGGACCTGGGGCCACGATGACTATTTCAAACGGAGGTGGGCAGCGCCGATCACCGGAAGCCTCAAATCTGCGAAAGTCTCGCCTAGCGGACTCGGGGGCGGCTGGAAGGCTTGATCTCGGATCCAACGGTGTCCTGGCGGTTGCTGGTAGCGCCGCCGTCATCGAGTGTGGGCGGCTGGAAGCCCGTCAGGTGGCGCACGTCGCGGTTGTTCTCTTGACAGATGTACTCCATGATCTCGCCCTGCATCAACGGGAACAGACCGTAAAGCGTGAACGGTTTGGTGTAGGCTCCCGGATCGTCGATCGTCACCTCGTAGTCAATGTGCCCGAGGTCGGGACGGCGGAAGCGCTCGATGGTGTGGAGTTGTTCGGTGTGCGGGTGGCCGGCGAAATCGAACCAGGAAAGGTCGTTGACTCCGAGTGTGTCCACCACCAGCGTGTCCCCCTCCCAGTGGCCGATCGAGTCACCGTACCAGCTCGGATTGGGGTCCTTGGGGTGTTCGGTGCGATCCAGGAAGATCTGGCGGTAGGAATGGATATTGCCTTCGAAGAGGATCACGAATAGCTTGGGCATTTGCAAGTACTTCATCGGATATGGCGCGAGACGTGGGACTCCGGTAGGAAGGCATTGTGCCTCGGGATCGTCCTTGGAAAGATGCTCCTTCATGTGCATTTCGGTCTCGGGCTTCATGGGGAGCGTCTCACCCTTTTTCAGAGCGCCGGCAATGTCTACTACAAAGGGCCGGTCTGTGCTCCACACGCCGGAGAGGTCGGGCTTTCCGTCCGCGGTTCGTGGTGTGGGTCCGGAGGGGACCGCCCTCCGACGGCCTTGCGCTGCCGCAGGCATGGTCGTAAGAAATAGGATCGCGGCCAAGCCAGTCGAGACGGTCAGAGAGAAGGCGCGTTGCGTGCTCACAACACGGAAACATACCACGTCCGGTCCAACGCGTCAACCTGACACGCAACACCTCATGGCACGGTGATCCAAGCCGGATGGCTCACCGACTTTCCTCTTTTCAGAGTCCAAAACCAATTCGGGCCTTTGCTTGTTCTTCCGCTTTGATGCCCGGGCCAAATAACTTCTCGAAGAAACCTTCACGCACGAGCCGCTGGACAATGCTGTTGTCGATTACTTTGTGGAAGTCGAAAGTCTTCATCTGTGCAGCCAATTGCGGATCGGCCGCATGGTCGGTCTGGTACTGGACGGCCGGAGCCAGCACATAGGGAACACGCTCGAAAGTGTTGTCTTTGGCGTAGCGGTCGTACACGCGTTCTTCTTGAAGGAACTCGCTACAAATTCAAGTGAGCCGTCTTTGGAAGCGGCTGCCATCGCCTGCTCCATCGTGTAGTTGGTCATCACGGCTTCGCCGCTGACCACCATTGCGATGCCCGCTGGGATGTAGCCGCATATCAATTGAGACGGTTACGAGAATGGCGGCAAGGAGACAGACCGATGGCAAGAGTAGCATGAAATAGCGCTAGATGACCGATACGTTCTATAACAGATGTGCTCTCCTCGTAAAGTCCATCGGGGGGGCGGCAGGAACTTCGCACAAAGGGCTGAGGGAAGTCGCGGGGAGCCTCCGGGCTGGAGGACAGCGCAAGAAAAAGGGTCTGGCGGTTGGGGTCGAGAGGCCAGGTGAGGGATGAAAGCGGGAGAAGAGGACCTGGAGCCATATGTGCCTCCCGAACCTTCGCGGCGTCACTGCTAAACTGCCGCACTGCCGCCCGAATCGGTCCTAGTTTATCTAAAAGCGCGGCATGGATACAATTACTGTTATAAAATATTGCGGTACGCGTGCGTTGCCGCGCAGTCAGGCAAGATTGGAAAAGGAGCGAATATGTGCGATCAGGATCATTTTGATAAAGACCGGGAAGAATATGAACGCCTCGGTTTGGTGACACGAAAGCAATTCGGCACGATGTTGGCGGCGGGCGTTGCCATGCTGTTGCCGAAAGTGGCGAACGCGGTTACGGTGGTCGAATCGGAAGTGACCGTGAAGACGCCGGACGGCACGGCGGACTGCTACTTCGTGCATCCGGCGACGGGCACAGCCCCAGGCGTCCTCGTGTGGCCGGACATCTTCGGACTGCGGCCCGCGTTCCGTCAGATGGGTAAGCGGCTTGCTGAATCGGGCTACTCCGTGCTGGTGGTGAATCCGTTCTATCGCGTCAAGAAAGCCCCGACGGCCGAGCAAGGCGGGGGGACCCCAATCGGGCAGGTTATGCCGCTGATGCAGGCGCTGACCGAGACGACCCACATGACCGATGCGAAAGCGTTCACCGGTTGGCTTGACCAGCAGCCGTCGGTCGCCAAGAATCGCAAGATGGGAACCCAGGGTTATTGCATGGGTGGCCCCATGGCGTTCCGGACTGCGGTGGCTGCTCCTGATCGCGTGGGAGCCGTCGCCTCGTTCCATGGGGCCGCGCTTGTGACGGATATGCCGAACAGCCCCCATCTACAAGCTGCGAAAACCAAGGCGCAGTTCCTCATCGCCATCGCATCCAATGACGATATGCGATCGCCGAAGGATAAGGACGCCCTGAAGGAGACGTTCGCGAAGGCGGGGCTGCCTGCGGAAATCGAGGTGTACAAGGGTGCGCATGGCTGGTGCCCGCCGGATACACCCCAGTACAACGAGCCCGACGCCGAGAAGGCCTGGAGCCGCTTGCTCGTGCTGTACGGCAAAGCCTTGGCCTGAAGATCGATACGTCCGCTCACACCCCTTTATGCGATGGCTCCCAGGACTGATGATACTGGTTGGACCGGTGTGCGCCCAGTGGGTGAAGTACCCTTCGGCTGGAGTCCCGAGGACCGCAGACGGCAAGGCTGACTTGAATGCCCGGGCGCCGCGAACTGCGGATGGGAAGCCGGACCTCTCCGGCATGTGGCTCCCCAATGACGAGGTTCCTTGCCCAAAAATGCTGGTGGATGACTTAGGCGCTTGCGCCGAGAGGGTCGCGCCTTCGCGTCAGGCGGTGAACATTGCCTCAGGTATTCCCGGAGGCTTGCCGATCCAACCTTGGGCCGCGGAGCTACAAAGGAAACGAGCCCTTAACGCCGGTCGTGACGACCCGCACACGCACTGTCTGCCCTCCAGCTTTCCGCGCCTGTTTACCCTGCCGCACATCACCAAGATTCTTCAGAGTCCGGCGCAAGTCACGCTTCTCAACGAGTTCAACGCCAGTTACTGGCAGATTTTTACCGACGGCCGGGGGCTCCCAATAGATCCTCAGCCTTCCTGGAACGGTTATTCGACCGGAAAGTGGCAAAGCGACGAACTCGTGGTTGAAACCATCGGTTTCCGCGATGATCTCTGGATGGACATGCAAGGCACACCTCTCACCAGCGCCGCGAAAGTGATCGAGCGCTTCCGGCGGCCGAACTTCGGGACGCTTGAAGTCCAGGCACTAGTGAACGACCCGAAAGCATACACGAAGCCGTGGCCGGTGAACTTTAAGATGCACATCGTGCTCGACACAGAATTAATCGACGAGATTTGTCTCGAAGGCGAGCGCAGCCTCGAGCACATCCCTGTTCAATAGGCGACACCGGATTGCGTCCTTCTATCGCTCGCCTTCTCCGAGGTCTCCGCCCGCGCACGGAGGCCGGCGAAAATGTTCGCCTCGGTCTTTAGGCCGCGCTTTTAAGAACGATCACAGACACTGCCCATGCAGAGTCGCACGGTGCAGTAATATGTCGGCTTGTCGACCTGCGGGGCTAGACAATCACTGTGCAAATCCGTGGCGTCCGACAGTTCCGCGTCATAACACTTTTGATTTTGCTCCGCCTGGCAGATTCGCGCATTGGTTCCATGATTACGCCGGAGCATCAACATTTCAGGAGCTAATCGCGCCTCTGTTCAGGGTCCTTCATCGCAACTATCCCGGGCAAGATCGTCACACAAATGGCCCAGACTGCGACGTGCATGGTCATCAGCGCGAAAGCTTCAGGCCAGCCGCCCCCATACCAATGCCCCACAGCCAGCGCCACGTCAGGCAAGAACGAAACCGCCAACGCTTTCGCCGCCAGGGAGCGATACTCCGTTATCGGCTCCAGACTGTAACGGCATTTCCCGAGAAAAACCAACACTGCGGCAGTGCCAAACATGACGGTATCCATCAAAGGATAATCCACCGTCAGCGGAAGAAACGTGGCGGACGGTTTCAATAGTCTTACCGCGACCGTGCGTATGAATAAAACGGCAACCACGGAAGCCAACACTGCAAAGGGACCTGCCCAGAGCAGCCGGTTGAGACGGAGCGTCGCGCTCGCCTCGTTTTCAGCGCTCACGGAGTCGCTGCCGTGGCTTTTCATACTCGCTAGATTCAGACACCGCTCCTCCTGACAAAGTTCCACCCCTCCCTCCATACGTCTAATATCGTGCTGAAGTGGCCGCCCGCCGCCGCACATTTACCCGCTCCGGGGAACCGAGCCGCAGGCTCCCCGGCCACCACCGTCCTATCTATGGGAGGCCGCAAGCTGGATCCGTGGGGATACTGGAGATGGGTGTGGGGGCGACTCTGGCCGGTGTTGACATGGCCAAGCCGCCACTGCTCCAGTGACCGGAGCGGCTATTGCATAATCCGGTTCAATCAGTTGAACACTCCGATGCCTCGCCCCAACACTGCCACGGCAATCCATAGGGCCAGAGCGATTCCCGCAGCCATCCGGGGGCTGATCGGCCCAGCGCGCGCGCCTGGGGTCTGCGTCGCCCGATGATGAATCGTGCATTGAAACAGAATCGCAAGCCCAAGCGCTCCCAATTTGAACGGAAGAATTCGATCGCCCGAAAACTTCACGGGATCGCCTGCGAACAGGAGCGATCCGCTGACCAGATTCGCGCACAAAGCCCCCAGCGTCAGCGGCTGCAGTTGTTCCGCTACGCGATGCGCGCGCGCCCGGCGCATGCCCAGATCGAAAAAACCTAGATTGACGATGAGCACGCTGCCCATCACCACGGCCAGTCCGAGAAGATGCGCCGACTCCAAGGCCGGAAACATCCAGCGTGACGCGCGAATGGTTTGGCCCAACCAGGCATCCTGCCAGCGATCCAACAGCGGGATCTCAGAGACGATAACCAACCAACCTCCCACTGACCACGACGCATACCCATAAGGCGAGCGAAACAAATCCAGCCAGCCTTGCCGTCCCAGGCGTCGCGCGCGTCTCATCCCATGCGGCCACACCCCGATAGGTCGTGAGATGGAACGCCAGCGCGTTGACTCCCGCCAGAATCATCGCTGCCAGCTTGACGCGGAATGCCGTACTTCCATAACACTTCATCGGCTCCGACCAGAACAGCAGCCCACCGCTCGCGGCCATGCATGCGAATCCCGCAGCAGTCCAAGGCAGCAACCTGCGGGCGACTTCAGAGACCGGCTCACGGCGCAAGCCCACGCCGAGCAAGCGCAAATCGAAGACGGCGACCGTTCCGAAAAACAGCCCGAGAGACCATACGTGAACCGCATCCAGCACCGGGAACACCCAAATCGATTCGCGAATTGCAGTTCCGCTCGCGGTGTTCTGCATCCACCGGCACAAGTCCAGGAGAGAATTTGTCTCCATTGAGAGCAGATCTCCAGTTTATAGAAAGCTCACAGCGAATGCGTTGTGCGCGTTAAGTAAGAGCGCAGCGAAAAGCGCGCCGCGTCGCGTAATCGCCATGACCCAGAGTACTAGCAGACCGCGAGGAAGTGACCGATTCGGTCATCCAAACCAATCTATCAGTCCAAGCATTCCGCGTGGATTTCGATTACGTGCCGGTCGGGGTGTCCAGCGGTTTCACGCGGAAGGCCGGGCGGTCCTGAACGATCAGGTGGACAAGTTGCGAATCGGCGAGGTGGAACCATTCGCGGATAGCGACCTGAAGGCCGCTGAGGCGCCGGGGAGTCCGGATGCCGGCTCGCGGATCTGGAGTGGCTTTATGGCCGCGGTGTCGCCCGTCTCGGAAGCGTTGTTGCGACCCGCTCACCGCGAGAGCGTAAAGATCACCTCGATCGGTGCGATTACTTCCACCGCTTGCCCATCGAGAATTGTCGGCTGATAAATCCACTGCCTCACCGCCTCGATTGCGGCCTTCTGGAGTAGGGGGTGTCCGCTAATGACTTGCAGGTTCTGGATTGTTCCGTCCCGGGCTATCACGCCCATAAGTTGCACGGTTCCCGAGATCCGAGCCTGCTTCGCGAGTGGCGGATAAGTGGGCACGACTTTTTTTACGATCTTGGCCGACTGCACGGCCCCACCCACCTGAATCGGTCCTCGCATCAGTGCGGGACCGGCCGACGGAGCGGCCGAGGGTTCCGCGGGTGGGTCGAAACGCGGCATCACGGGCGCGAGGTTTATCAGCGGTACACTCGCGTCTCCGGACGAAACCGGCGCTCCTGGCTCCAGCGAAATCGATGCGGCCGTTGAGGAAGACGGCGCCGCTTCCACGATGCGGGTCGGAATGCGAAAAGGAGCGTGCAACACTCCTGGTCGCGCCGTTTGTACCGCTGGCTTTGCTTTCATCTCTCTCTGTGGCGGCTGCGACTTTGGCAGCGGCATGAAGAAGGATGGCCGAGCGAGCGGCAGAGTTTTGGTGTAAATGAGAGGTACCAATATTGAGACACCGATGGCGGCGATTTGTGCCGAAAACGAGGCAAATAGGGCGCAATTTCTTTTGCCTGTGTCGTCGAGAAGGATGGATTGCTCGAACATGTCCCGGTAGACACCGCGAGTGAGAGAAAGTTCCATCTTGGTCCACGGCGATGCAACGTCCGTCACTCTACCTGATACGTTTTTCACACGTTGTTGCCGACCGGCGCTAGCATCGCCGCGCAATCCGGCCTCCCTTCGCCGGTTCCGAGTTGGGCATGTCTCTTTCTAAGGGGCCGACACAATGAATGGTCATCACGGCATTTCAACAGCAGTATTCTAATAACAACTGCTTGATTTGACTTTGCAGTGGAGAGCAGCCCAAGCAATATCAGAAAGGGGAGAAACTCATGAAATCGACCGCTAAAATGTTCGCTTTGGCCTACGCCATGGTGTCAGCTTCCGCGTTCGCACAGAATCCTTTATCGAACCCGTGCCCCCCGAATTCCAACTCGGGGGACTGGAGTAAGCAGGCTTCATGGAACGGGTGGGGCGCGGGAACTACCAATGGCCGGTTTCAGAATGCCACCGGAGCACAACTTACGTCCGACCAAGTCCCACGCCTGAAGCTGAAGTGGGCTTTCGGATTTCCAGGCTCTAAAACAATGAGTGGCCAACCCACTGTGGTCGGTGGGCGTATCTTTTTGGGAGTCGACACTGGTGCTGTGTACTCGATCGATTCGCACAGCGGTTGCTCGTATTGGTTGTACAAAACAGACGCGCCCGTGCGCTCGGCAATAAGTATCGGCCCGGGCAAAGGGCCAGGGGAGTACCTGGCGTACTTCGGCGATCTGAAGGGCAATGCCTACGCGCTGAATGCCGCGAATGGCCAATTGCTCTGGAAGACACCGGTGGAAACCCACGCCGCTGCCCGAGTCACAGGAGCGCCGCAGCTTTACCAGAACCGGCTGTATGTGCCAGTGTCTTCCGGCGAAGAAATCCTGGCAGCCAACCCTGACTACCAGTGCTGCACGTTCCGTGGCAGCGTATCGGCCCTGGATGCTTTGACGGGCCGCGTAATCTGGAAAACGTACGTGATTCCTGAATCTCCTAAGCCGATGGGCAAGAATGCGAAAGGCACGCAACAATTCGGACCCGCCGGTGGGGGCATATGGAGTTCACCGACGGTCGATCCCGGGCGTCACGCTTTGTATGTGGGGACAGGAAACGCTTATATAGCCCCTGCGCCCAAAACCACCGATTCCGTTTTGGCGCTCGATATGGACAGCGGCAGAGTACTCTGGTCGATACAGGATTTTGCGGCAGACGCCTGGTCGAGGAGTTGCACCGCAACGGGTTCGGGACGGGGCACTACCGACAATTGTCCGAAGGAGGCGGGCCCCGACTATGATTTCGGAGCTTCTCCAATCTTGAGGACGCTTTCCAACGGTAAAACGATATTGGTAGCCGCGCAGAAGAGCGGCATCATTTGGGCGCACGACCCGGACCGCAAAGGCGCCGTGGTTTGGAGGACCTCCGTGGCGACGACAAAACCGACCGAGCAAGGACAGGTGAATTTCGGCGGAAGTGCCGATAACGAAAGAGCCTATTTTGGTCTGTTTAGTGGCGGAGTCGTCGCTCTTCGCCTTTCGAATGGCGAACGCCAATGGTTTATTGATCTCGAACCGTCGGCTGGCCGGAATCGGGGGCAAGATGCCGCTATTTCGACCATTCCTGGCGTGGTCTTCTCTGCCGGCTGGGACGGAGTTCTGCGGGCGCTGTCCACCGGCGATGGGAATATCCTGTGGACGTTCGATCTGGTGCGGGACTTTCAAACCGTGAACGGGATTGCCGCTAATGGCGGCTCCCTCGGTTCTGCCGGGCCTACAGTGGCTGGAGGTATGGTCTTTGTGGCGGCAGGTACGGCTGGTCCAGCGCACGGGAAGACAGGAAACGTTCTGCTGGCTTTCGGTGTGGAATGAGTATTCTCCACGTGACAGGATCGGTGAGAAAGTCACCTGGAAGCGAGAAGCGCATTTGACCGACTGACCGCACTTCGGCTTCGTCTCGGCAAAGCGGAAACAGTAAGCTGTTGCCGGAATTTCTTCCCTCGGGCGTATCTTTCCGTGCACCTCGGCGTAACTATAAGTGAGAGGGAATATGGCAGCCAGAATCGCGTTCGTCTGGTGCGCAGTGTTAGCGGTTCCGGTGGCGGCTCACCACTCGTTCTGGGCGGAGTACGACGTGAACAAGCCCGTCACCATAAATGGCGTAGTGGTAAAAGTCGAGTTCTTGAATCCTCACGCTTACATTTACGTCGATGCGACCAGCGAAACCGGCGAAGTGGCCCATTGGAAGAGCTGGAGACGGCAGCGCCGTCTATTCTCATAAGCTATCGGAAGTGGGATCGGAACGCTGTTAAGGCCGGTGACCAGGTTGTGGTCTCGGGTTATCGGGCCAAGAACGGCTCGCATTTGGCATCGGCCGGCAGGTTCGTCCTGGCCGATGGCCGGGAGTTAATCTCGGCCGATAACTGGGGGTATCCGGGAATTGTGAACCCGCCCTCGAAGCCAGGCCGATGACCGGCGCCGAGTTCAAAGCCGCTTTCGATGGGCACAAGGACGCCGTCTACAATTTCGCCTGGCGCATGACTGGGTCGGCGGACGTGGCGGCGGATGTGACGCAGGACGTATTTCTCCTGCTTCTGCGGGCGTCGGCGCGTTACGATCCGTCGCGGGGAGCGCTGAGGCCGTTTCTATTGGGCGTAGCCCGAAATCTGGCGCTGAAACGTCTTCATCAAGAGAGCCGGTGGGACGTGCTCGACGAAGAACAGTTCGCCGCGGAACCTCTTGAACCGGCCGAAACTTCTGAAATGGTCGCGCGAGCGGTGAGCGAGCTACCGCCTCTCCAACGCGAAGCGTTAATTCTCGCGCAGTACGAAGAGCTGTCGCTGGAAGAGATCGCGGTCGCGGTGCATGCGGAGGTCGGCACTGTCAAATCGCGCCTGTTTCGGGCCCGGGAAAATCTGCGGCGAATGCTTTCGCCGCTGAAGTCACGAAGGTCTGTTTCTTATGGAACCATTAAATGACAAGGAATTAAGCCAAATTCTGGAGCAATGGAAAGCGCCAGGCGCCCCACCGAATCTGGAGATGCCCCGGCAGCGCGAACCGAAGGCGGCCAGATCCGCGCATGAAGGCTGGTGGCGCGTTCCGTTAACGCGCACAACGCATTCGCTGTGCGCTTGGTTCATGACCGGGTCAATTCGCATTCCGGCCCCCGTAGGCGTTGCGATCCTCATCGCGTTGCTCTTGTGGGTTTATTCGCGAGAAGCTGCGAGACCTGTCGCGACGCCCGCGGCCAAGCCGGTATCGCTGACCGATTTCCAACCAGTCAAGCAACTGCAACCTAGAGTTATAGGGAGGGCCAATGAGGGCAATTAGTTTTCTCATAGCTGGATTAGTGACTCCATGTTTTGCGCAGACAGGGGTGATTGCGCAAGGCAGCGTGAACCGGCTGAGTTTTTCATTCTACTGGCAAAGCCGCCTGGAGCCGCCGTCTCCGCCTCTCGCCGACGATCTCGGATATAGCGCGGGATACAATTCCGCGGACGACTCGATTTACCGCGTGATGCTCGATCGCGCGCACCGCACCTACTTCGGTTATCAAGTTCACGTTGTCCCGATCCCGCAGAACATGTATCGCCTCACATTCCACCCGCTCAACCTCACCTTGGATAACTTCAAACAGCTCCATATGGAAGAGCCTGAGAAATGGAACAAGTGGGACATTGGCGCCCCGGCTTCACGGCCGCTCTTCCAGCCGCCCGTCCTGTACTTGCAACCCTTGGCACCAGGGTATCCCTTCCGCGAGGCACCCGATAGGGTGCACGAACTCGACGTTGTCGCCGTGGATCTCCTGGTGAATCAGACGTCGCGCCAAAAAATCGTCGACTATGTTGTGATTCAGGGGCCGAGCCGGTCGTGGACCTGGAACCAGCTCAACACGGTCCGCGAGTTTTCTTATCCGGGAGGCGAACCGCGCGACTTTGCGCTTCAGGATGCGGGCTTGCGGTTCGTCGAACCGCAGGTAAGTTTCAACGGGAAGGTCTGGCAAGTCCCGGTTCCGGGTGAAGTTTCAGGCGCATACGTGTGGCTTGCCGCGCCGAATCGCGGGGCCTACGTCCTCACGCTCGCACCCCACCCGGAGGGGGGCTTTCAGAAAGCCGGCGAGGTACGTGGAACGTCGCTCCGCTTTACTCTTGGAGCCGATACCGTAGTGGTGACATCTTCAAAGCCAATCGTATCCAGCGATGCCGCGTTCAATTTGTATGTACGCCTGGATCCAGCCTGGCAGGCGGATGTCTTTGGAATGATGGGGGCAGCCAAGTGGTCGGATGGTAAGAGGTAGCCGTCCGGACCGGACTATATTGGGCACTTAGAGACGACTCTATAAGGAGATTGCTATGCGCGCATGGACTGTGTTTCGGATCGCAGCGACGCTCGGTTTGGTCATTAATGCTGCCAGCGCACATCATCCCTTCTCGGTGAACTACGACGCGACGAAGTTCGGGACGCTCACCGGAAGGATCGTTGCTGTACAGTGGGCCAATCCGCACGTGGTTCTTGCTTTGGATGTGGAGAGCCGTGACGGAAAGACAGAACGCTGGATGATCGAGGGCTACCCGCCCAACGTACTGCGCAGACAAGGCTGGGACAAGGACTCGCTCCGCGATGGCGATCGGATTATGGTATCGGGATGGCATGCGCGCGACGCCACCCTAAAGATCTTTAGCGGGCGTGAAGTGACCTTCGAGAACGGCTCAACCCGCGTCTTCGGTGGAGGGCCGAACGACCTCTGGACGTGCGCCGGCGGCGATTGCCCAACGGCGAAGTGGGTTCCGTCGATCATCAAGTAGGGCGAGTTGCGGCAGAAGCCGCCTGAAGGGCGCCCGGCTCAGATCGGAGATCTTCGCTCCAAAGGTATCGTCGAGGCTGATTCGCATTACTCTCCGCGCGGTGAAGTCAGGCCGGGCGTGATGCCCAGACTGGCGGAGAGCTAGAAACCCTGCGCGGGACTTAGGTCGATCTTTGACGGATATTTCGATGCCGCTGCGGCTATTCGTTCCGCAAAGCCGTCATTGGATCGACGGCGCTGGCGGCGCGCGCAGGAAGATAAGCGGAGATGAGGGTCAGGGCGGTGAGCAGCGCAGTGGCTGCGAGATAGACTATAGGATCCCAGGGCTGAAGGCCGAAGAGTTGGCTGGCAAGGAGGCGCGTGGCTCCAGCCGCCCCTGCGAGGCCGAATAGGGCGCCGATCGCCAGCATCCAGACCGCTTCGCCCAGCACCATCGCGCGCACGCGCCGCGTGGTCGCCCCCAGCGCCGCGCGGATGCCGATTTCGCGCGTGCGACGCGCGACGTTGTAGGCCAGCACGCCGTAGATTCCCGCTCCGGCCAGCAGCGCGGCAAGTCCGGCGAAGAGCGCCGTCAACTGCGTCATGATGCGATCTTCGAAAATGTTTTCGCGAATCTGCGCGTCCATAGTGCGGAGATTCCGGAGCGGGAGGCCGGCGTCGAGCTCCGCGACCGCGCGCCGCACGGCGGAAGCCGTATTCTCCGGAGGCGTTCGGGTTCGAAGGTAGAAAAACATGGCCTGCTGTTGGTCTTGTTGCCGCTGCGCCGTGTAAAACACGGCTGGTGGCGCCTCCTTAACGCTGGAGTACTTGGTGTCGGCAATCACTCCGACGATCTGCAGACGCTTCTTTGCGAGCGTTAAGCTTCGCCCCAGCGGGTCGCGGCCATTCAGAAATTTGCGCGCAAACGCTTGATTGACGATCGTCACCCCGGGCGTCTTGGCGGCGTCAGACAAGGAGAAATCGCGCCCGGCGACCAGCGGAATGCCCAATGTCCGGAAATAATCCGGCGCGAGGACGGCGGTGTTTACATCCACGGCATTCCCATCGGCGGGCGTGAAGCCGTCGATGGAGATGCTTAAGCTGGAGATTGAATCGGCGATGGCGGGGATGTTGGAGCCGCTGGCCGATTCCGCTCCCGGCACCGCAGTCAGGCGCGCAAGCAATTGCTCATAAAGCGCCGCCGTTCGAGCGTCGTCGTATTTGTTGAGCTTAGGCGAGAGTGAGAAGGTGAGCAGATGATCCGTGCGGAAGCCAAGGTCGACGCGCGACAGATTCAAAAGCGACTTGGAGAATAATCCCGCGGAAATCAGGAGCAGAAGCGAAACGGCGATTTGGGCGGCTACAAGGCCTTTGCGAAGCCGGCTGGCCGCGCCTGTTCCGGTTCGGCCGCCTTCGTCCTTGAGGGTCGCCGCGACGTCGGGCTTGGTGGTTTTGAGCGCTGGATAAAGACCGGACAATACCCCGGCTGCCAGGGAGGCGGCCAGAGCAAACAAAAGCACGCGCACGTCGATTTTTGGGGAGACGAGATTTGCGGACTCGGCAGGAATCTGCGAAACGATGAGCAGGCACTGCTGTCCAAATTAGCCAGCTAACTTGCTGGCAAACGCGGCTGCCGCGGTCGGCGAGAGGCTGAGTCCCTGATACTTGGATTGGGTTCAAGACAAGAACCAATTCAATCTCAGGAGACTCAGCCTAATGAAAGTAT